>WQSU01000123.1 GCA_009787675.1 Lentimicrobiaceae bacterium | reverse complement strand
CACTCTTTAAACCAAACCCGTATATATTAGCTACAATTTATTCCCTAAAACTATACTGTTTTGGGCTGGATTAGTGGGTGGGTATGCTCCGAAATATGCAGGTAATTCTAATAAGGTTTTTATTGATACAATTTTTTATTACTTTGATAGACATTAATTTAATAGACATTCAAAATTTATAAACATTTTAAAATACGATTCACATGAAGAAACTTTCATTTTTAGCACTGATTTTTACAGCTGTTACAGCAAGCAATTTACAAGCACAAAGTTTTACGGACATCTTTGACACTATTTTTGTCAATATTAGCAGAACATAGGCAACCACAGGCATACTTTACGACCGAGTGATTCCTGTTTCAAGTCTTCGGCAATTTTCAGGAAGCAATCCTGATACAGCAGATATGTATCAATTTTTGTATGGTTTTAACGAACCCATCATCGGGTACTTAAAAACAGATTTCAGAATTATTTTTATATTTGGTATTACAATTTTCCAATAAATTTATCTAAATCTTCCTCATCGGATAAGTTTAATTTTTTCTTTAAACGATAGCGACCTGTAAAAATGGTGCTGGGAATAACATGCAGAAGTTGTGCTATTTGTTTGGTAGTTAATCCAATTTTAATATAGGCGCACAGTCTTAAATTTTCTTCTGTGAGATTATCACAAATTTGTTTTAGCTTTTCAAAGAAATCGGGATGTACTTTGTCGAAGTGCATGTTAAAGTTTTCCCATTCTTCATCCATATTGATGTTACTTCTAATAATTTCATCTACCTTCTCTGCCATTTTGATAGCATTTCCCTTGTTGTTGAGTATTTGTGTGTTTAGTCCGCTAATTTGTTTTAGCAGTTGATTTTTGCTGGATGCCAATATCGAATAAGAGGTGATCTCTCTTGTTTTGGCATCCAGCATCTCCTTTTGTTTTTCATTTTCTAATTTTTGTTGCTTTTTTTCATATTGTTGCACTTTTTCGTCATGCTCTAATTTCGCTGTTAAAGCAAGGTTTTCAATTGTTTTACGCCGTTTTTGTTGATTCACCAAAAGCAAAAGCAATAAGATGAGTAACACGGTGGAGGCAGCAATGGTTACAATGATCGTAAATTGTTTGTTCTTTAACTTAATCGTCTGTTCTGCAATAATCAATTCGTTTTTTGATGCTTCTAAAAAAGTGTTAATATATTTTTGATAGGTTTCTATGGCAACTAAGTGAGAGTTCTTGCGCAACATTAACTCCATGTTTTTGTTTGAATAATAAAAGGCGCTGTCGTATTTGTTTTGTCGGGCAAAAATAGAGGCAAGTTCACGATACAAAATCGGCAAATTATAAAAATCGTTGTTGTTTTCCATGATGTCCTGCGTTTTTTTTAAATACTCCAATGCTTTAGCATAATCTTTTTTAGTGGAATAATAAGACCCTAAATTTCCATATAGCGCAGCGCTGGATTTAGGATTATCAATATCCATAGAAATTATTTTTGTAAAGTAAGGAAACGCCTGCTCAGGATCTTTTTCAAAATAATGCGCTCCAATATTAAAATAAAGGACAGGGAGTAATTCATTGTAGTTCATTTTTTCAACATTGTTAAGTAAAGTAAGCATTGAATCCACTACAGTATCATCAAGTTTAGTCATAGATTCTATTCTGAAAATGACGGCTTTAGTATAGTAATAATCATGCGTATTGGGAAGAATATAGTCGAGCGCTTCAGTATGATAATATTCTGCCAAACCCAATAGATTAATGAGCCGGCAAATATTGCCCAGCGCGTTGAGCGTTCTTGCAGTAAAACTGTTGTTTTTGAGGTGTTTGAAGGTTTCTAAAGATTGTAGTTGAATAGGAAAAGCATCCATATATTC
The DNA here is from genome assembly GCA_009787675.1 of Lentimicrobiaceae bacterium. Classification (GTDB taxonomy): domain Bacteria; phylum Bacteroidota; class Bacteroidia; order Bacteroidales; family WCHB1-69; genus WRNX01. The sequence goes on along the minus strand of WQSU01000123.1, from coordinate 5,546 downwards.
TCCTTGTGATGTTAAATTGACTCCTAACGCAGATTGTAACACGGCATGTTCCAATGCAGAAAAATGCTTGTTATTAAGCCGTTGTTGTATTCTATCATTCAATTGATTATCTACAATTCCTTGTCGAAAATTTAATAAAGATTCTTCATAAAGACAACGGGCAATGAGCCATGAACTGTCTGACCTTTGCCGCGCTATATGATACAGTTGTTCTAACATTTCAAGCGATTTGGCTTTTTGAACAATCGCAGCTCTGTCAATTTTATGAGCTAAGGAATCAAACTCTTGGTTTTGAGCATAAATTTGTAAGAATGTTAAGAATAAAAAGAATTGAAGGATAGCTTTAGAAAGGGTTTTGCTGTTTTGCATAAAAAATTTTTCGCAAAAATATTATTTCTAATTTATGGAACTCTGGTAATTAATTTCACCTAATACAACATTCCAAACAACCATAGTGGTATTTTATTTTTGTACCCAATTTCTATGTCGTCTGAAACGATAAAACTATTCGGAATCTCTCTTACTTGGTTAAAAGTTTTTGTTTTTCCTCCAACTTCAAAAGTATATTTATCTGCAAGAAAATCGCCGTGTCTTGCAAGATAAATGTTAGTAATTGCAGATACTTGATTTACAAAAAATGTTTCTCTTGCAGTACCAATATTTGCAGTGTCATCAAACATATAAGCAAGATTTGTATTGTTCAATAATACTTTGTCGGGTTTAGTTAAATCGCCAATGGTTTTATCTTTGTGCGACACCAAATTTAGCAATTTTGCATTTGCCAATAGCAACAAATATTTTACTGTATTGTTTCTGTTGGAGTCTATAGCATTGCCTAAATCAGTAATTTTCGGTGTGTATGGAACTAATTCCGACAACACCGCCAACAATCTCTTTATTTTATATCGAGAGGTAAATTCAATGTTTTCAACCGCAGGAATATCAACATCTATAACATTGTTAATTGCCTCTTGTAATTTGTAATCGTATTTCTTTAGCCCTTGTTTGTAGAATAAATAATATCCTGTTTTAAGGTATTTCTTAAACAATGGCATTATTTTTATGTTTTCAGTAATTTTGAATGCTATATTTTGGTGGTTCTCGACAATATCCTGTAGTGAATAAATAGGGAAATCGCCTATATTTTCAAATTTCAAAAATTCTCTAAAAGACAACCCTTCCAATGTTTCATAAACAACTCTTCTTGAAAGATCTATTGTAGATTTGTAAATTTGCAACAGTGAAGAACCTGTAAATATGATTTTTAATTTCGGATAGCTGTCGTAGATGTTTTTTATTTCTGATGTCCAATTTGGGTAATGGTGAATTTCGTCTAAAAACAGATGCGTTCCACCATTCATATAAAATTCGTCTGCTAATTCAAAAATTGTATGATTAGCAAACCAAGAATTGTCTAAACTTGCGTAAAGTGCTTCTTCTTTATTCTCAAAAGTGGCTTTTATATGCTGCAACAACATTGTTGTTTTTCCAACACCTTTTGCACCGATAATGGCGACACATCGCTCGTTCCAATCAATCTTCGGATATAAATACCTGAATGTTTTTTCGTCTGTTTCTTGCAGCAACCGAAGATAAATTTTAATTAAATTATTCATAACTACTATTTTTTAGTTTTAAATATTTGCGATGGCAAAGAAACAAAAATGTTTCTTTGTCATCGCAAAATATTTTAAAAAATGTTTCTTAAAAATAGCAAAATGATATAAATAATGCTTTTATTAGATAGCAAAAACAGCGATAAAACGTTGATTTTACTGCTTTATAAAAGATTTCGTTGCCGTTTGTGTTCCGTCCGACAAGCGGATAAAGAAAATTCCGGCACTATAGTTTGTTACATCAATTACAAATTCACTTTCAGAAGTTTCAAAGGTGTTGAGCAGTGCGCCGATGTTGTTGTAAACAGCAATGGTTACTTTCGTTGCATTTGAACGTTTCACCGTAAGCAGCGATTGTGCCGGATTAGGATATAGCATGTAATTTTCTATGGCATAATCGTCTATTCCAAGATATTCAAGAATTGCATTATAGGACAAACCGGAGGCATTGATTTCTATATTGTTCGCCGTAAATTCCTGGTGTTCGGCTAAAGTAATTTTCAGATTGTACTTGCCTTTGAAAACATTGTTGAACGTAACTCCAGTAGCATCGGAAGTTGCCGTATAAACATGGTCAGGGTTGCCATCCTGATGGGTTAAGGTAACTTCGGCGCCCGCCACCGAGATTCCCCCATTGGAGGAAATATTTACCCTAAAGTCGAAATCGCTTACCTGAACCAGAACATTGCTGAGTTTGGCTTCTGTGGTAAGGTTGCTGGTGTATTTAACTTTTACCGCATATTGATAGGTTCCTGAAACCAAAGAGCCCCACTCAGTATCGGTATAGGAAGTTTGGGTAACAGCATCGGAAAGTTCTGTCCATTCAGGTTCCGGTTGTCCCTGAAGTAATCTATATACGCTAAAGTTTTCTATCGATTTGGGGAATTGCACTGCTTTACCATTCACCACCCCTTGCGCACGAATCATAAAGTTGACATTGTAAGGAGGATTGTTGTTTTCAAGTGCAGTGAAAGAATACAAATGAAAGTCGGAACAATAGAAATGGGTTTGTGGTTGGAACGGATATTCCTCATCAGGCGTTGTTGTTCCAATAGACAGGAAGACATCGGGGTGCGCCAGCGAAAGGTAAAAGCCATTGGGCGCTTCTACGGGTGTTGGAAATTGATAAGTGTTCCATTCCATTTTGGTTGAATTAACATTCAACGCGGAATAGAGGATTTGTGAGGTAGGCATTCCTTGAGCATCTAAATTCAAAATGTAAATATTAACGGTGGTGGGATAAGGATCCACGTTATCGGTTAAGTACCACGACATATTGTAAAGGGTGGTGTTTTCTCTGTGGCAGGAACCCATAACACCTTGAGGAAATGATCCGCTGGAAGCCGGAAATCCTAACTGACCGGTAGAGATTCCGTTATCATAGCGGTAGATTTTCAAGTCGCTATGTGGCAGCCACGAAATCAGTGTGTTTTCTCCCGCTTTTTCTGCATGAACATATAATACAGGGTAAGGAATTTCAATAAGTTGGGCAGGATATGAGAGTCCCGAAGCATCAATTATTATATTATTTTCGGTGTAATTTTGAAATCCATCAAGAAGGATTTCAATATGATAATTGCCCAACCACACATTGTTGAAAGTGATTCCTGCGCTTCCTGCTGTTCCGGTGTAAATATGCGCCGGGTCTCCATCATTATTGGTAAGAATTACTTTTGCGCCGGTAACAGGATCCCCTGAATTAGTGGTGATATTGATGGTATAATTTACCTCCATGGATTTGGGTACCGTGTTCGATAATTTCGGGATACTCCATTCATTTCCGGAGTATTTTGTTTGTACTGCATACTGATATACTCCTGAAGGCAACGTATTCCAGGCATTATCAGTATAAGAGGTTCCCGTATGTTCTCCTAATGATGTCCAACTTGCCTGTGGTTGGTTTTCTTTTAAGCGATAAAGAGCATAAGTCATAATTTCCTTGGGATTCTCTTCCTGTTTGGGATGTTGGAAAGTAACCGATTTTCCGAATTGAAATCCCGCGCCATATATCATAAAATTATTCTGATCAAGGCTCGTCTGCCCTCCCCACGATTGAAAAGGAGATGTTTCATAATTTGCAGAATAGAAATTAACATTGGGCACGAATGGATATTCTTCTGTGGCTTGGTCATAAAGCAATGCAAAGGATCCCGAATTATAACTTACGGCAAGCATAAAACCATTGCGCGCGGAAATACTGCCGGGAATATTGTGGGTAGTCCACTGGTTGTCCACATTGGGCACGTTATCAACATTGTAAAGCACTTTGTTGGTGGGATTTCCATCTTCATCCAAATCAAAGATAAAAACATTGACAAAATTGTGTTGTCCTCCTGCTGCTGAGGTTACCCAGGTAATTGAAGTTACTTCTGCGTCCACCCTGAAAACTGATCCTAACACACTATATCTGCTACAGTTACTGAACCCAATATACCAATTTGCGATGTCGCTGCAATGCCGGAAAGTTGAAGTAGGATAAGTTTCAGGAACAATCCAGTTCACATCAGCTTGTGTGTCGTCATTAGAAGGAGTAGCCGTAACTCTTTGAACCGGAAGAATTAGTTCGTTTAAGGTAAAATTATAGTCTGTAACATGTGTTAATAAAAAGTAGGTAGTGGTATAAGTTGCATACCCTGCTCTGCTCACCGTAACATCGTAAGTATGATTGTCGTAAAGTCCGGTAAGCGTATAAGCGCCTGTAGCGTCGGTGGTTCCCGAATAGGTTCCGTACCCGCTGAATGTAACGGTAGCGCCTTCCAATCCTACGCCTGTGCCACTTCCAAACACCGTTCCACTCACCGTATAAGTGTAAAGGATGGGTGTTAGTTCAAAATCTTTCGTGGTGGTAGCGCCGGCATTAATGGTAACCGGTGCATAGGCTTCATCCCAGCCCACTAAACTTGCCGTAAGGTTATATTCATCGGCAAAAAGTCTGTTGATACGATAAAAGCCATTAGCGTTTGTAATGGCGTAATCGCCTGTTTCATCCACCGTAATTTTTACGCCTTCTAAAGGATTTTCCCCATCAGTTACGATGCCTTCAACAGCGCCCAAATTGATAATGGAGAAATCGTCGAAATAACTCTCGTAGGGATAGGATCCGTAGGGATAATGGAGCCAGAATCCCAAAACATATTCGCCGGTAGCGGGTGCATTGAAGATAAAATTTCCGTTTAACCAAATTCCAACTTGTGGGTAATTCTCAGCCATAATATCTGACCATAGTTCTGTGGTCATTGCTCCCACCGATATTTCATTGCCTATATAGCAGTTGAGATAAAGGTCCCAAATGGCTGATCTATTCTTTGCATAAAAATTTACCGAATAGGCATATCCTTCCACAAGATTCAATTTTGGCGTAAAAAACCATGAGTCGGGCGTACCAATTGATTTTCCGGGAGCGCTTAAACAGCCGGGACCATCTTTTCCGGACACAGGGCTCCACTTCCATTGATAATCATATTGACCTATGTTTACCGTCCACCAGTCATCATACGCTTCATCTGCTTCAAAACTCATGAAATAGGGCAAATTATAGGTGGGTCGCAAGGTCAGTGCGAAATTCTTTGTTGTCATGTTCCCTGTGGTAATTGTAACATTTTCAGAGGCAGAATAATATCCTGCCTGAGATACTTTTATAGAACGAACACCGGTATTCACATTAATAAATTCGTAATAGCCGCTTGCATCGGTAATTACTAAAGATCCTCCGCCAAGTTCTACTCTTGCTCCTGCGATAGGATTCACGCCATCGGTTACCACACCCGAAACCGATCCGGCAGTAGTAACCGCAAAATCATCAATATACACCGATGCATACATGGAGGTTATGACACGCCACCCAAAAACATACTCTCCGGAGGTTTCAGGAACAAAGGAAAAATTGAATAATTGGAGGTTATCCCAATTTACAGTTACATTCCAAATGGT
>WQSU01000122.1 GCA_009787675.1 Lentimicrobiaceae bacterium | reverse complement strand
CAACCATTAGCTCAATGACAGCTTATGGCGCCGGATATTTGAACGGAGTACTTTACAACTACAGAACGGAAAGTGATCCCGGAACAGGTGCCGCTACAAACACTTTTTACCAAATTGTTAACCCGACAACCGGAGCAATAACCAGTTCAACTGAAAGAACCGAACTTTATGGAGTGGTGGTTGGATCTCTCTGTTATGACTATACTTCAAACACCATGTATGCGATGAGAGGAGCTACCGGCAGCAACAAAATCTGCACGGTTAATTTAGAAACAGGACAACTTACTGAAATAGTTACTGTGAGTGGCGATGCTGCTGCAAATATGCTCCTTGGCATGGCGATAGATCTTAACGGCAATATGTATGCAATAAGTGCCGCTCCATCTGCCATTTCAAATTTATTTTCTATTAACAAAACCACAGGAGTTAGTACCTTGATTGGAGCCACAGGAAAAGCTGCCAACTATGCACAATCTATATCATTTGACTATAACGATGCAAATTGCCCGCTCTACTGGGCTCAGATATCATCAACTTCGGATATGAACTGGATGAAACTCAATCTTACAACAGGCGCCGCCACCATAATTACTGCAAATACCGGTTGGGAAATTTGCGGTTTGTATTTCCCTTATACACACGGAGAACCTGAGTCTCCTAAATACAATGTTTACCGAGACGGCATTAAAATTGCCGGACCCATTGAAGGAACTACTTTTGACGATACTACTTTCGACAAAACCAAACCCTACACTTGGAGTGTAGCCGTTGTTTGTTCTAATGGCGGAGATGGCGAATGGGTAGGCGTAAATAAAGGAGCTTGCAAATCTTGCGCCTCAATAACCAACGGAGCCGCAGCAGTAGTTTGCGAAACAGCTACCATCACATGGACTGCCGTTGAGGGAGCCACCGGATACAAAGTTTCAAGAGGAGGCACACTGCTATCCACAGTTACTACTCCTCAATATGTTGAAAACGGCGAATTTGAAGATGGCGTTTCCTATACATGGGAAGTGATTACCGTTTGCGGCGAAGGCGAAGCAACACCTGTAAATGTAACCGAAACAGCCGCCTGCGGCGCTGTTCATGAAATAGGATTGCAAACATTTACAATCGCCCCAAACCCTGCCACAGGTAACGAAATTACTATCAAAGCCGGCGTTGATTTCAACACGGTGGAAGTAGTTAATTTCTTAGGACAAACCATAATTTCTCAACCGGTGTCCGGAAACGAAGTTAAATTAGATGTATCTTACCTTAATAATGGCATTTACTTCGTTCGCATTGCTTCCGAAAAAGGCGCCAGCGTGAAGAAATTTATTAAACAATAAAAATTCTAAATTCTATTTTTTAAAAAAACTCCTCGGAAGGGGAGTTTTTTTTTATACGTTACATTCTAATTCATGAATTTGAATCAACTTGCCAAAAACTCTAAGTCCCAACTTTAGCAAATACTTATTTTTGCCGAAAATTATTAATTAATATCATTTATGAAAAAAAAATTACTCATTTCAGTGTTACTTTTAACTTTCGCATGGGTATCTGCGCAGAACACCTCCAAATCTCCGGTGCAGTTGAATGCCTTACAATTTGAAAAAACTGCAAATTATACCGCTAAAAAAGATCTTATCCTCTTATGGGACAACACTAATATTAATACTTTAGACGGAGTGGTGGGAGGAACCTCTACCTACTGGTCGGGCAACAACAATTGGGCTTGGATCGCCGACGACTTTGACGCCGACGGACCGTGGATCATTTATAAAATATCCTCCAAAGGATATTATCCTGAGGAACCTGCAATTATTCCAACCAAAATGACAGTGGTAATCTATGAAAATAATGGCGGTAAACCCGGCGCCGAACTGTATAGAAATACTGGCATCCCCGTAGAGAATGTTCTGGAACCGGAAATCATCCTTCCCGAACCATTCGCTTTGCCTGCTGCAGGAAAATACTGGATTACCATAGCCGCCACTTTCGACCGCACCGTGAACAACAATGCCGGCGTTAAGTATTACCGCTGGTATATCTCAAGAGGAACGAAACAAATTGGAGCTAATTATCACTATTACGACAAGTTAGGCGTTTATGCTCCCACCTATTCAACGGCAACATGGGTAGATGCAAGTCCAATTACATCTCTGTATTCCAGCTATTTTAAAATTGAAGGTGATCCTGGTGTTGAATTTGATTGTCAACATGTAACCAACTTGACTGCTGAATATGATGTTTTGGACTGCAGTAAAGCTGAAATCACATGGAGAGCTCCGGCGGGTAAAGGCGATTTTTCTTATATCGTTTACAGAGATGGGGAAGAGATGGCAACCGTAACCACAGAATCGTACGTGGATGCTACCCTTGAGCCTACGCTGAAACATACCTGGGGGGTTAAAGTGGTTTGCACCGGCTATACGCCCGTGATCACTGTAACCAAGGAAGCTTGCAAAGAGCCAGATTGCCCGCAAATGCCTAAAAAATTTGCAGTTAACGTGAATCAAGCAGAGTGCACCGCTACCTTAACGTGGCAGGCGCCTTCCGAAATATTGTGGGATAACAGCAAACCAACCTTCGATGGAGGGCTCCTGAGTTATCGTTTTATGAAGGATTACTATAATCACACCAGCGTATTAGCCGATGATTTTGACGTTCCCTCAGGCGAAACATGGTATGTTACTGAAGTGCACTGTGGTGGCTCCTATGCCCCTGCAGGTCAGCCCCCTTTTGAAATTCCCGATTTTATTGGAATTGAAATATACGATGACTTGAATAATATGCCGGGTACTTTACTTTATTATTTTCCCTACCTAAGCCTTGTCGGAGGAATGACCTCAAATTCGTACGTCATACTCCCATACCCTGTTAAACTATTAAATGGATTAAAATATTGGGTGTCTATTGCCGGTATTTACGATAGAACTTACAGCGACAATTGCGGCTATGCCATTTATGCCCTTGCTGAAGAGAGAGGACTTCCTGTATTTCAATGGAAAGAAAAAGAGACGGGTGATGAAGGATGGCGACCCATTGAGGTTATGGATTGGACTGGCGTTTCGCTCAATTTCCGTATTCAAGGAAAGAAATATGCTGAACCTGTTCGCTACAAAGAAATATGCTGAACCTGTTCGCTACAACATTTACAGAGATGGCGTACTCATTGAAAGCGAAGTAACTGAACTTACCTATACTGATAAAGAATTTGACACTCATAAAGGACATACTTGGTCGGTGAAAACCATTTGTCAGGACGGTAATGGCGAATCGGCGCCCGTTATCATAACATTACCGGCAGCAGAATGCGAGCACGGCGGCGGCGGCGGTGGCAACAGCGTTCTTGAAAATAAAAACAGTTCCTTTACCCTGTATCCCAATCCAACAACAGGCAATATGACTATTACTTCCGAAACCATTTTCAATAAAGTGGAAGTGATAAATTTCTTAGGGCAAACTGTGCTGTCTCGAACCAATGCAAGCAAAAGTATTTCTCTTGACCTCTCTCATTTGAACAACGGCATCTATTTCGTTCGCATTGCTTCCGAAAAAGGCGCTAATGTGAAGAAATTTGTGAAACAATAGAAATAGAACTTTAACGTAAAAAAGAGGTTGTCTTATAATACAGCCTCTTTTTTTATTGCATGCAGCGGCATTTTTAAGCTAAAAGGCAGCCTGAAAAATTGGTTAATATTTTATTTTTTTTTGATATTGGAAAAAAACTATTTTTGCAGGTTGTTTTTTTTAAAACAAAAAAATTAATTTACTAACCAAATTTATTTATTATGAAAAAAAGTTTATTTACTTTGACTGCAATACTGCTTTTTATTGGAGCGGTCTTTGCCCAACCAAGAATGGCTCCAACAAAAGTTGATATGCCAAAACCGGAAACTCCTTCTTTTACAGCAACAGCGGCTCATGCACCTGCACAACATGGTAGAGATGTTGTTTACGCTGAAGGATTTGAAGGTACCTCAGGTATTGGAGGCTCTTTGCCAACAGGATGGACAGTGTCTGCAACGGGCACATGGAAAACTTATTCTAATTTGAATGACATGGAAGAAGTTGGAGGTGATATGCCTGCCAAAGAAGGGACGAGGTTTATGGGACGTAGCTGGTTATACTCGGGAAATACATGGGCATTCAGTAACGGATTTACACTTACAGCCGGAGAAACTTATTCCATTAGTTTTTGGTGGTGCGCTATGGGTTATCAACAAGGAGGTGAAGTTGACAAATTCGAGGTACGGATAGGGCAAACTGCTACTGCAGCAGCTATGGCAAGCGCTGAGCAGGTTTTTGCAAACACCACTATTTGGGGTTGGGATTATACTTGGAGAACGCATACCTCAACCTTTACACCTACCGCAAGTGGAACCTACTACTTGGGTATTCATGATCAAAATGCTGCTGAATATGGACTTGCTATCATGATTGACGATATTAAAGTAGAAAGTGGCGGTACTCCTCCTCCCCCAGATTGCGACCCTGCTAAAAATTTAGCCGTTACTTATACCACAGATTGTAAAGCAGATCTTACGTGGACTGCTCCTGCAAAAAACAAAGGAGACCAATGGCTCACTTATGTGGTAGGCGACTTTGCCGGTGGTGTTGGAGTAGGTGGTCCTGCAGAATTATCATTTGCACAACGTTGGAGCCCTTCAGATTTAGCAAATCTGGGAATTGTTGCCGGCAACAAAATATCCAAAATGAAGTTTTACTTTAGCGAAGGACCGTATAATTCTCAAACTGGACAAACCTATATTGAAGCCGCTACATACGAGTTTAAAATTTGGCAAGGCTCTTCTTCCACTTCTGCAGGAACTGAAATATACAGTAGCCCTTCGATAGCCAGTGCAACCCTTGTTAGCCATGATTGGCATGAAATTTCGCTATCTACCCCTGTAGAAATAGATCCATCTCTAGAATTATGGCTTGGCGTTCATGTAAATATGACAGCCGGCGCAGGTCCTCCATGCCCGTATGGAACAGGTGGTTTTGTTCAAAACGTTAACATGTTATTATATAATGGTTCATGGGCTAAGATTGAAAGTCTCATAACTAACCCTGTTTTCAACTCTGGTAATTGGGCAATACAAGGCTTTGTTGAAGGTCAGGGTGGTCCTGTATTAAACTACTATAACGTTTACCGCGACAATGGTCTTATCAAGGAAAAACACAATACAACCTCTTATACCGATGCCGGTTTTGTAACAACAGAAGGGCACACATGGGAAGTTGCTGTAGTTTGCCCATCAGGTGAATCTGATAAGATAGAAAAAATCTTACCGGCTTGCGCTACTGCTTGCGATCCCATAACCAACGGCGCCGCTGCTGTAGCTTGTGAAACAGCTACCATCACTTGGACTGCCGTTGAGGGAGCCACCGGATACAAAGTTTCAAGAAGCGGTGTGCTGCTATCCACAGTTACTACTCCTCAATATGTTGAAAACGGCGACTTTGAAAATGGAAAAGCTTACACTTGGGAAGTTATTACCGTTTGCAGCACAGGCGAAGCAACCCCTGTAAATGTAACCGGAACTGCCGCCTGCGAAGGTGTTCATGAAACAGGACTGCAAGCATTTACCATTGCCCCAAATCCTGCTACAAGTAACGAAATTACGATCAAAGCTGGCGTTGATTTCCACTCCGTTGAAGTAGTAAACTTCTTAGGTCAAACCGTAATTTCTCAATTTGTAAATGCCAATGAGATTAAAATTGACATATCTGCTCTTACCAACGGCGTTTATTTCGTACGCCTTGCTTCCGAAAAAGGAACTTGTGTAAAGAAATTTGTGAAACAATAAAACTGTCTTGCTTTAAAATAAAAAAGCTTCTCTTTTGAGGAGCTTTTTTTGTTTTATTGAAAAAAAAAACTATTTTTGCGCGTTAATTAAAAAACGAACTATTATTTATTAACCAAAATTTATTTATTATGAAAAAAACTATCTTTTTACTTGCTATCATATTTATAGCAAGTTTCAGTTTTTTGAATGCACAAAATGCTGTGTATCAAACAACTGATCTGTCTGCAATCTATTCGGAGCACCATCTCCCCTTTCCTGATCAAGAGAGGGCAGATTGTGAAATGACCTACCTTGGTACCGATCCGTCAACACAAGTTGGATTTCCTTTGTGGTCTAATTGGTACCCCACTGCTTGTATTTCCTATACTGCTTCTCAAGTAGAACCGTATGTAGGAGGAAAATTAACAAAAATAATTTTAGCTGTACCTGCATCGGAGTTTTTCCCCAGTATGTATTTTAATCCAAGTGCTTCTAAAGTTTATGTAAAACATTCACTGTCAGGAGCTGTTGTCTATGAACAAACTTTTAATCCTGTATTTGATTCATGGAATACCATTGTTCTGAATACACCTCAAACAGTATCTGCTGGTTCTGGTTTTGTAATAGGAGTTCAATATTCTTTTTCAGCGGCATGCGATCCTCCACCATCTCCTTGCGAAACCTATATAAGACCATTCAAAGCAACAACAGCTGCTGAAGATCCAGCAGTACCAGGTGGATTTTATTATATTTGTTCCAATAATGCAAGCAATTATGGTGCAGGCGCTACCTTTCAACCCATAACCAACTATGGAAATTTTGGCATTAAAGGTTATGTCGTTGACTGTGATTTTCCTGAAAACGACATGGCAGCTTTAGGTGTTTCCTTTCAAGAACCGTCACAATGGAAAGAAATGAAAGAATATTATACCTATTCTGTTGGGGTGAAAAATATTGGCACCAATCCTCAAAATAATTTCAAAGTACAATTAACTGACAATAATGGCAATGTATTAGCTGAAGAAACTATCACGGAACAATTAGCTTGGGGTGCTACCAAAGTAGTCGAATTCCCTTATGCACACCCTATTGAAGGATATTTAACATTGAGAGGTAAAGTCATTCTTTCAGGCGATGAAGTTGCAATAAACGACATATCTGACCCTGTAACCCTTCTTATTTACACACCGGATTTATTAAAATATATTGAAACACAAGGACATAATGGAGGTTTTTATATCGGTGGTGAAATAAGCAACGCTGTAGGATTTCCAGCAGCAGGTCTTTCACCTTACGCTGGAAAACAATTAGTTGGTATGGCAATCGACTTTTGGGATGCTAGAGGATTTGAGAATTATATTCACCTGTGGGTTAGAAATTCATTAGATGGTGATGACTTGTGGTTTTCTTTTGAGTTTCCAAAATCTGGATGGAACTATATTAAAATAGATCCTCCTATTGATTTGGAAAATAAGGATATCTATTTTGGATGGACAGGTGCTACTACTGAAGATTTTATTAGTATTACGCATGCAAATGGAGTTCCTAACCCAAATGGCTATTGGTACAAACCTGTTGGCGGCGATTGGAAGCAGGGAGTTAACAGCCCTGATGATCAATACAATTTGTGTATTGTTGGCTTAGTAAAACCCGTTGGTACTGATCCTGTTACAAATTTGAA
>WQSU01000121.1 GCA_009787675.1 Lentimicrobiaceae bacterium | reverse complement strand
AAATCTGATTACCAAAATGTCAAAGAACGTGATTGTATGTTATTGTTATTCAAGTAGATTAAACGCAACACGAGTGATTACGAATTACGAATTACGAATTAGGAATTAAGAGAATTAGAAATTACACCTTTAAACCTTAAGCGATATGAGTTCTGGACTTTACTCTACCCAAGTTACTGACTTTGACAAAACCTTAGATCTTGCTAAGGTGAAACCTTACGGAGACACCATGAATGACGGCAAAATGCAACTCAGTTTCACCCTGCCTGTGCCCGCCAGCGACGAAGCGGTGGAAGCCGCCAAACAACTGTTGAAAAAGTTAGGTTTTGAAAACCCGCAAGTTGTTTTTTACAAAGAACTCACGGAAGGCTTCACCTTCTTCAACTGCTATGGAAATTGCGCACAAAGTGTGGATTTTTCTACCATACATGTTCCAAAAGTGGAATCGAACAAGATGGATATGCATGAGACTGACGATTTTATTCGTCAGCAGATTGGTAGAAAAATTGTGGTGATTGGCGCAAGTACGGGCACCGACGCACACACCGTTGGCATTGACGCGATTATGAACATGAAGGGATACGCCGGTCATTACGGCTTGGAGCGCTACGAAATGATTGATGCACACAACTTGGGCAGCCAAGTGCCCAACGATGAGTTTATTGCAAAAGCCATTGAACTGAAAGCCGATGCATTGTTAGTTTCGCAAACTGTAACCCAAAAAGATGTGCATGTTGGAAACTTGGTAGAACTGATTGAGATGTTGGAGGCGGAGGGTTTGCGCGACAAACTGCTGGTGGTTTGCGGAGGACCGCGCATCTCGCATGAGTTAGCCAAGGAACTTGGCTACGACGCCGGCTTCGGCATGAACTCCTACGCAGATGATGTGGCTTCGTTTATTGCTACACAAATGGCAAACAGAAACCAATAGACTACTTATTTTTTACAAAAAGTGCGTCGTTCAGCACCAAACGAATGCCTGCAAGATAGTTTAAGCAAATATTAGTATTATAACCCGGCAAGTTTTTATTATTTCCAAAACTCGCTACCGACAGTTGAAAGATCGGGTCGATTGATACAGCCGGATGAAAGGCAATTTTAAGTCCTGCAGCGAATAGGAATCCATATCCGGCTCCAGCCCAATCCATATAGTTGGGCATATCCTGTATGTTCGGAGTCCAGTTTGGATACCTTGCTGCCTGCATTAAATCAAATGGAGTTGCCTCTTCAATCAAAGCTAAAAAGTCTTTGATGCGGATGTAGGTAAATTGCGCTCCCAAAGCAATAAATGGTTTTACAATTTCATGTTTTTGAAATACATAGCCTATAGACAAATCAATATAGTGGCGCTCTTCGCGTGCCACTATATCTTGTAGGGCGCTGTAGGGAGGATTCTCTTTGTTGCCCGATAGAACGTATGGAAAATCGAAAATAAAACGGTTAGAGCATACCAACCTTCTAAAAGAATAACTTACCTCGAAATAACAATTCTTGTAAAACCTGTATTTTAGAGCTACTGCTATATCCATTGCCACATTATAGGCTGAGTTATAGTTATAATCTTCTCTAACCTTTACGCTACCGGGGTCTGTAACATCAAGATATCTATAATTATTTCTCAATATTTCAAGTATATCCTCCCAACGATATTTGTTACTAAAAAGCTGATTAAGATTGATGTCATTGGCAGGAGAGCCATTATAATAATTGGCGGTTTTTTTACTTGCGAAATAGGCGTTTGTTCCTAAAGCCAGTTCAAAACCTTTGCGTTCCCAAGCGTTAGAGCGCACGCGTTCCTCTTTGTTGTCATAATCATAATGAGCTTCAGGATAGACGTATGTAGAATCTAAATAAATGCCTGTTCCCTGTTTTTTACCAGCATTTGCCCATTGTGGTCCTTCGTGTTTATAGGACATCTTTGAGGAACACATACCTCCGCGACACCGGGCGGATGCAAACATTATTAATCCACAGAGAAAAAATAGAAAGCATGAAGCAGTTAAGATTATTTTCTTCATAGTTTATTGAGGTATTTGTACAATATTTAAAGTTTCAAACGATTTAGTTTCAGGAATGGCGTAATGGCGGTTTGCAATTTCTAAATAATAGAGGTTGTTCCAAAAAACAACATTCATGTTGTCAATTTTCATTCCTTTAATCTTCAGCATATTATTATCTCTGTAATAGGTAACTTTATTTTTAATAGGCGTGCTCCACATCTGTATCTCAAAAAATTGGAAGAAATTATCGGGTTGTTTACCATCTTGATTAGCAGAGGCAAGGAACTTTACCTTTACGGTTTTTGTTTGCAGCAACTGGTCAGAGAAAACCTCATCCTGCTCTCTTCCTTCAAAAGAAAAATCAGATTCATAAATAGAAACCTCACTTTCCAAATGTTCATCTGGGGTTTCCATATCAGCGCTTCCCTGTATTTTATCTTCAACCATCGTTTTTTTTGGTTTTAGAGGAGGTTTTACATAAACGGTGTCAGTAGTAACAATAGTAATAGTCTCTTTTTCATTACATTGAGGGCATGTAGATTCAAAAAGTCTTACATCAAAATAAAAAAGTAAGACACAGATTAGGATGCCCAACAATAAACCTAAAAAAAATGATATTGATTTATTCATATTGTAATGTTATCCCAAAATCTGTAATTCCCATTAATTCATCTGTTCTCATGGCTTGTTGCGCGAAGAAAGTATAAATACCTGTTTGAGCAAACCGCACTTTTTGTTTTAATACAAACCTGTTTTCCTTAATTCTTCCGGATCCTTTTCCTGTCCAGCGCCCATAAGCATCACACAAAATACAATTTAAGGTATCGGTAAACGAAGTGCTGTCGGGAAATTGCGTGGTAAAGAAAAGATACAGGTTTTGGAAGGGGTAATCTGTTGTGTTTCTTACATCAAAATAGAAATTATAAAATTGTTGCGAATCATCAATGGTAAATTCGTAAACTAACAGAGAATCTTTATTCCAAATTTCAGCAGGTAATATTATGGCTTTATGATAGAATGTATTATACTTACAGGAACCCAAAATGCTTGTAGAAAGCATCAAAAAAAAGATAAGAAGATTTCTATGTAAGGCAGTCATAATATACACAAACATAACTTAATAAAGTGGTCGCGAAATAACACAAAAAAATTAATTATAGTTCATTCATTTTTTCTATTTTTGCAAACTTTATTATTTACCAAAAAAATTGATATAATTAATTAAAACCAATATTTTTATGAAAAATTTTGATCCTGCTAACGCTATTCAGGACTTACGTCAATTTGGCGAGTTTGGCGATGTAAATCCTTCCGTAACCGATTCTGCTACCTACACTTTTTTGGAAGCTCGAACAATGACCGAGACCTTTCAAGGGGAAACCGAAGGGTGCTACCTCTACTCGCGCCATTGGAATCCCAGCAACAAATATTTAGCCGATGCGCTGGCAGCCATGGAAAACACGGAAGCCGCGTGGGTAACCGCCTCAGGTATGGCGGCAATTACCTGCGCCATCCTGCAAATCTGCAATTCCGGAGACCATATCGTGTCAAGTATGACCACCTACGGCGGAACGTTCGCTTTCTTTGAAAATTATCTCAAAAAATTTAATATTGATGTTACTTTTGTCAACATCTCCAACTTGGAAGCGGTGAAAAAGGCGATGCGCCCCAATACGAAGCTGATTTATACAGAAACGATGACCAATCCGCTGCTTCAAATTTCCAACTTGCCGGAGTTGGCTAAAATTGCCCATGCCAATAATGCCAAGTTGGTGTGCGACAATACATTCACTCCGCTCATGGTAACTCCACACCTACACGGCGTGGATGTTGTGGTGTATAGCATGACCAAATTTATTAACGGCAAAAACGACTGTGTGGGAGGCGCTATCTGCTCTACCGCTGAGTTTATTAACGCTTTGGCAGATGTGAATTGCGGCACCGCCATGTTACTTGGTCCCGTGTTAGACCCCAAGTTATCTGCCTCCATTTTAAAAAACCTGCACACCCTGCATATCAGAATGATGCAGCACAGCAAAAACGCCATGTTTTTGGCAGAGCGTTTTAGAGAATTGGGCATCAAATTCAACTATCCGGGCTTGCCCGAACATCCCGACCACAACCTGTTGAAATCAATGATGAACGATGGCTACGGCTTCGGCGGCATGATTGCTATTGATATGGGTACGGCAGAACGTGCAAGCGACATCATGGAAAAGATGCAAGCTGCTGATGTAGGCTACCTTGCTGTGAGTTTGGGATATTTCAAAACATTGTTCAGCAACTCAGGAAAATCTACTTCCTCAGAAGTGCCCGAAGATATTCAACGCGAAATGGGGATGTCGGAAGGATTAATTCGCTTCTCCGTTGGACTTGACATGAACATCGAACGGACATTTGGGAAGATAAAGGCTTGCATAATAGATTAAGAATTAAGAATTAGGAATTATTTGGGGTTATTGCATCCTTTTGCAAAGAACACTCCAAAATCAAAATAAAAGGGTTCAATATTTGAACGACTACTGAAAAACAGAAAAATACAAAAAAGAAAACCCTTAATCTTATTCCATTTTGGGAGATTTCTCAAACCTGTCATTCACAAAATTCAAAGCATAGACAGTCTGAAGCAAATCTAACTCTTCGGCCTTAGCTAACAGCATGATGTATTTTTTTGAGGCGTTGAGTAACACGCGATGCTAAGACTTTCCGGTACCAACTCTCCTATTTGATATTCAATATGTACAATCTGATGTTCAAGTGGTAGCATGCTGTTAGTCAAACTCATGCAATTTGATGTAAAGGTCGAAAAGTTTTTTGTATTGATTTTTTTTGAGGTGTATACTTTTATCACAAAAACAACCAAGAACGATTTTTTGTCAAAAAGTAGTGATTTTTTCTGCCTGTTAGAACTACTTCGGGCTTTATATAACATATGCTATTCCCATTTCACAAACTTGATTGTTACGTTCAATGGATAATCTGACAGTAACAGCATAATTAAAAATTTTATATTAATTTGCAAACCTAAAGTAAAATACATAAATATCTTAGTATAAAATAAATGAAAGTATTAGAAATTGTAAAACTACTCGAAGGGAAGATCGTTACCTCTTCCCAAGCCATGGATCGGCAAATTGATGCTGCTTTCTCTTCAGACTTGATGAGTGATGTGCTCACTTTGAACGATTTTCAAAATGTCGCTCTTATCACAGGATTGGCAAACATACAAACTATCAGAACGGTAGAGATGGCAGGAATCTATTTCGTTATTTTGGTGAGAGGCAAAAAAGCAAGTGATGAGATGATTGAACTTGCAGAAGAAAATGAAACCATCATTATTGAAACAGCTTATTCGGCTTTTAGAACCTCTGCCTTAATTTATAACTCAGGTGTAAAATCTTTATATTAAACAAGAAAGCTATGCATTTTGAATATGAAATAGAGGGTGGCGACTTTACCAACGCCGGTTCCACTTCAAGCGCAGTGAAAAAGATGCTGAAGCAACTGAATGTGGATTCGGGGATTATTAAACGCACGGTGGTGGCGCTCTACGAAGCGGAGGTAAACATTGTGGCTCACGCCTATAAGGGGAAAATTTTAGTGGACATTGCCGATGATTCTATTCTCATTCGTTTGGTGGATGAGGGACCCGGAATACCGGATATTGACAAAGCGATGGAGGTGGGCTACTCCACAGCATCGCAGAGCGTGCGCGATATGGGCTTCGGAGCTGGAATGGGACTGCCCAATATCAAAAATAACACAGACAGGCTTAATATTACAAGTAAAGTGGCTGTGGGTACCACTGTGGAAATTTATAATCAGTTACAATAAACCAACAGTATGGAGCAAAAAAAAGAAACATTTTATCACACGCTGGAACTTAGAACGGAGGCTTGCATGGGATGCTCCCACTGCATGATCACCTGCCCCACCGAAGCCATTCGGGTGGTGAACGGGAAAGCAACACTCATACCAGAACGTTGTATTGATTGCGGCGAGTGTTCCCGTGTGTGTCCGCATGCTGCCGTGGGCGTTAGACAAGACGACTTTCAAAAAATTTACGATTTCAAATATCGGGTGGCTTTGATGCCGGCTGTTTTTAGCGCACAATTTCCCGATAAAATTACCTACCAACAAATTTATAAAGGACTTATTTCCATAGGTTTTACACATGTTTATGAAACGGAAAATGCTGTCGATTTTTTAATAAAGCCCTACAACGATTATATTAAAGAACGGAGCGACAAACCGATAATCTCCTCTTTTTGTCCTGCCATAGTGCGCTTGATACAAGTACGTTTCCCAAATTTGGTGAACAATTTGATGCTGATCAAACCCCCAATGGAGATTACGGCGATGTGTATTAAGAAAAAATTTGAAGAGCAAGGCATCCCGTTTTCGGAAGTGGGCATTTTTTATGTTACGCCCTGTGCCGCCAAAGTTGCCGGCATTAAAAGTTCTGTGGTGGAAGACAGTACCTTAATTAGTGGAGGCGCCATCAACATGAATTATCTTTATAATAAGGTATATAGAGAAATCAAACAAAAAGGGATTACGAATGAGGATATTGAAATTTCCGATTTTCGCGCCATGTCAAAAGATTCGCTCTACTGGTCGCTAACGGCGGGGGAAGTGCGTATTGTGGATGTGGAAAGAAAACTGGCTATTGATGAAATAAAAAATGTTATTGAATTTCTTGAAAAAGTTGAAAATGATGACATTGAAGATATTGACTTTTTAGAACTCAGAGCCTGTTATCAAAGTTGTGCCGGCGGGGTTTTGTGTGCCGGCAATAAATTCTTAACTACTGAACGAGCAAGAAAAAGAGCCACAAAAGCTAATTCTGAAATGGATGATAAAACAGAATTTGCTCAATATGAGTCTCATATTTATGATAATTATCTCCTACACGGCAAAATTCACCCGCGTTCCATTGTAAAATTAGATGACAACATGGCGGAAGCCATGAAGAAGATGAAACGAATAAACGAACTCAAGGAGATGCTGCCCGGTGTGGATTGCGGTACGTGCGGAGCGCCGTCGTGCCAAGCATTTGCAGAAGATATTGTGCAGAAAGGCGCAAGCATTAAGAGTTGTGCATTTGTACAAAAAATGTTGCTGCAAAACAATAAAATAGGGATGCATGAGGCAGAGCATCTCTTGGAAAAAACTTGGGGAAAAAACAGATTAGACAGCCAAAAAATTGAAAAATTGTTAAACGAATTAAAAGATTAATAATATGAACGTAAGAGATTTAGTTGAAAAAGCAAACTTGAAAATTTTATCGGGAGAAAAAGGCATGGAGGCAGAAATCACAGGCGGATATACGTGCGATTTATTGAGCGATGTGATGGGACACGCCCAAGAGGGCAATGTGTGGATTACCCTGCAAACCCATAAAAACGTGATGGCAATAGCCTCTTTGAAAGAGCTGGCAGCCATTATTTTAGTGAAAAACCTGCAACC
>WQSU01000120.1 GCA_009787675.1 Lentimicrobiaceae bacterium | reverse complement strand
ATTTAACCTCTCAAACATCTCTTTAATATCGTTAATTATTAATCAATTATAAAATTATATTCAGATGAAAAAACTATTTATATTTCTATTCATCACTTTTAACATCTTTGTTGTATTTGCGCAACGTTCTCAAGAGGAGCAGTTGGCAGTTCAATACTTTCAGCAAGGAGAATACGAAAAAGCCAAAGCAATCTTTAAACCTATTTTCGATAAGAAAGCAGACACCTATATTTATAGCTACTATTACCTTGTTTTGTTGTATCTGGAAGATTACAAAGAATTGGAAAAAGTAGTGAAAGCGCAACAAAAGGCGTTCCCTACGATGCGGAGGTATGATATTGACCTGGGGTATGTGTATGAACGTCAGGGGGATATGAATAAGGCTTTGAAAGAATATGATGCTGCTATCAAAAATTTGCCGGCGCAGGAAGCTGCCTATAGAGACTTACACTACGCATTTTTCAACAAATCAAAAAGAGATTATGCCATTGACGTTTTGTTGCGGGGAAGAAAAGTCCTCCAAAATCCGAAACTGTTTACCAAAGAGTTGGTATATGTTTATTCTTCGTTAAAGAATATTGATAAAGTTATTGAAGAAGCATTCAACTTAGTAAGAGAGGGTGATAACACACAACAAGCGGAAGCGCAAACCATTTTTCAAAATTTAATTTCTGAAGATGAGGAACAAACAAATTATTTGCTGCTTAAAACCGCCTTACAGAAAGAGATTCAAAAATATCCAAATAATTTGGAATATGTTCATTTGTTGTATTGGGCATATCAATTAAATAAAGAGTTTTCTGATGCTTTGCTCATTGCCAAATCGTTGGATAAAAGAGGAAAAGGAGATGGCAGTATCATCATGGAGCTGGCAAATAATGCAACGCAAAACAGAGATTATGAAACAGCAAAAGAAGCCTTGACATTCATCATTGCCAAAGGGGAAGAATCACAGCACTTTACAACAGCGAAGTTTCTGTTGTTGGATGTCAAATATCTTCAATTAACCTCCGAATCACCTGTGAAGATTTTAGAAGCGAAACAACTGGAACAAGAATTTAGAAAGTTGATAGAAGAATACGGCATCAACAAAGGTACTGCAGAATGGACTCGGAAATACGCACACCTGTTAGCATTTTTTGTAAACAAGCCTGCAGAAGCCATTGACATTCTGAATGCTGCTATTGCCAACGCCGACATCCGCGATCCCAAACAAAAAGCATTGTATAAAGTGGATTTGGCAGACATCATGTTGTTTTCCGGTAATGTGTGGGATGCCACCCTGCTCTACTCGCAAGTGGATAAGGATTTTCCCAACGATACCATCGGACAAAATGCAAAATTCAAAAATGCAAAACTCTCTTTTTATATCGGAGAGTTTGAATGGGCGAAAAGTCAGTTGGATATTTTACGCGCCGCTACTAGCAAATTGATTGCCAACGATGCCATGCAACTTTCTCTTTTAATTGCTGATAATGAAGAGGAAGAGGAAGAAGAAGAGGAGGAAACAGAAGAGGAAGCAGAAGAGGAAAATACAGATACTGCGTTTTACGGCTTGTTTGGTAATGACTTGAAAAAGAATATTGGGCTGCTGTACTATGCCAAAGCAGATTTCATGCTGTTTCAAAACAACGATGAGAAAGCGCTTAAATATCTGGATTCCATTGCAGTAGTGGCGCCCATATCAAAACTCAGTGATGTGGTGCTTTTTACAAAAGCACAAATTTTCACCCGTCAAAAAAAATATTTGGAAGCTGCTACCCTCTACCAGCGTATTGGCGATGTTTATTCGGAAGGTTTATTAGGCGACGATGCTCTGTTCTACCTCGGTGATTTGTACGAATATTACATTAAAGATGTGTCTCGAGCTATGGAATGTTACCAAAAGTTGATGAAAGATTTTCCGGGCAGCCTTTTCGTCGTGGACGCACGTAAGAGATTCAGGGAGTTGAGGGGAGATTTTTAGTAGTATATTGTTTTGAGTGAAGTTTGTGAATATGAAACTGACAAAAGCATTAAAGAAATTATAAAGGCGATATAAACATTAAAGCAAAAATTTTTACTGTTGCTGCTGATTATTTTCCAAACATTAAACGAAATATATGACAACCATTGCAAAAAAAGTTTTACTGATTATTTCAGTAGTTTGTATTTCAAACTTTGGACTTGCCCAATCTAATGAAATTACAATTAAATTTATAGGAAATTGTGCACTTTCTATGACCGATGGAAAATCGAATTTCTATATTGATTTTCCTTATAAATCAGGAGCATATAAATATATGAAATATGACGAATCTGAAATTGATAGTATAAAAGAGAATGCAATTTTTATATTTACGCATTGACACTTAGACCATTATTCAAAAAAAAATTTAAAGAAACTTGATGGAGAAAAATACGATTCATGGAATGTCTCCGAATTAAAGAAATTGAATGATTCAATTCCTGATTTTTATATAACAGCATTCAAAACAAGACATAAGTTCACTGTTAAACATTATTCCTACTTCATTGCTTGGCACGGCAAGAAAATTTATATTTCCTGAGGTACACCTGATTTGGATCATGTGAGTAAATTAAAAGATATTGATTGGGCTTTTGTGTCCCCTTGGTTGTATATGATTGCAGACAATGGAAATAAAATTGACGCAAAAAAATTCAGCAAACTGCAAGATGTTTTTTTAATATTTTCGCGCAGTAAAAAATTTATATCTGACCCATGTCCAGCTCCACCCGCTTTCTGCCTTCTGCCTTCTCCCTTTTCCTTTTCTCCTTTTTCCTTTCTTCCTTTTTTCCTTCTTTCCTCCCCGCCCAACCTACCCCCATCATCATCCTGCATACCAACGACACACACAGTCAGTTAGAATCGTACTATGATGCTGATCTCAAGGAAAATGTGGGCGGTGTAGTGAGGCGCAACACCTTCATTCAGGAAACGCGAAAGCAATATCCCAACACCATTGTTGTGGATGCCGGCGATTTTTCGCAAGGAACGCCTTATTTCAATCTCTTTAAAGGTTTTCCTGAGATTGAGTTGATGAATAAAATGGGATACGATGTCGTAACTTTGGGAAATCATGAATTTGACAACGGCTCAACAGCACTGGCAAAGCGTTTGAAACAAGCTGATTTTAAAATAGTTTGTGCAAATTATAAATTTAAGAACAAACAACTTGCCAAGTGTATCAAACCTTATACCACGATGAAAATAGGGGGTAAAAAAATTGGCTTTTTCGGGTTGTTGCGCGATATAGAGAAACAGGTGCTACCTCACAATTATCAGGAAGTTACTTTCTTAGACCCCTTAGCAGCCGCCCAAAAAATGGTGGACTTGTTGAAAAACAAAGAACAGTGCGACCTCATTATTTGCCTGTCGCACCTGGGAATTAATGCAGAAGAGGAGGGCGATGTTACCGATAGGGAAATTGCAGCAAAAGTTGCCGGTATTGATTTTATCATCGGAGGACATAATCACCTGCTTCTTGAAAAACCTGAAATTGTGAATGATACGAAAATTTTGCAAGCGCGGAAGAATGGAATTTATGTGGGGAAGGTAGTGGTTAATGATTAGTGGTTAATGATTTATGGTTAATGGTTAATGAGATGATGGTTATTGATTTTTTGAGGGATAAAAAGATTGCAATTCTTGGGTTTGGAAGTGAGGGGAAATCTTCTTTTAGATTTATTAGGAATTATTTGCCTGACAAATTTTTAGCGATCCATGACAGGAATGTTGTTGAAATTGATGACGATAATGTTATGGTGGTTTCCGGTGAGCATTATTTGCAAAATCTGAACGATTATGATATTATTTTAAAGACGCCCGGAATTAGTTTTGCGCATATTAACTATTTCATTGAGCGTACAAAAATCAGTTCTCAAACTGCGCTTTTTTTACAATATTATGGAAAACAAACCATTGGCATTACGGGAACCAAAGGAAAAAGCACAACGGCTTCTTTAATCTACCATATTTTACAACAAAATGAAATAAAAACCCTGCTTGCGGGAAATATCGGAACACCCCTTTTTGATATTGTGGAACAGATTGACAAACAAACAGTTGTTGTGGCAGAACTTTCGGCACATCAATTAGAGTTTGTGTATCACTCCCCTCATATTGCCATTCTGCTGAATTTGTATCAGGAACATTTAGATCATTTTAACTCGTTTTCGAGCTATATGTTTGCCAAATTAAATATTGTAAATTTTCAAAATAAAAAAGATGTTTTGGTGTATAATGAAGAGGATGAATGGATTAAAAAACTAATCACCCAGCATAATTTCACACATAATTTGCATCCTTACAACAATCGCATTAAATACAATGCAGCAATTACAACTTGCAGACTGCTTGGAATTTCAGAGAGAAACATAGAACTGGCAATTGCCTCATTCATTCCTTTGGAGCACCGGCAGGAGTTTGTGGGAGAAAAGCACGGCATCCGCTTTTACAACGATTCCATTGCCACTGTACCTGAAGCTACCATCTATGCGATAGAAACATTGAAAGAGGTTAACACGCTGCTGCTCGGCGGCTTCGACAGAGGAATTGACTATGCCATTTTGTATGAATTTTTACAGAAAAATCCGATAGATAACATCGTTTTTATGGGTCCCGCCGGAAAACGAATGAAAAGTGAATGGAATAAAATTGCTAAAAATTGTATAGAGGAAGATGATATGCAAAAAATCATCGCTTTTGCGATAAAAAACACGCAAAAAGGGAAGATTTGTTTGCTCTCTCCTGCTGCCGCCAGCTACGACCAATACAAGAATTTTGAAGAGCGTGGTAAGTTATTTAAACAATGCGCTTTACAACCATTTTCTTTAAAAGATTTTAACTCATTTCATATTGATGTAACTTGCAATAATTTCATTTGTATCAACCAAGAAGAAGAGTTTGAGTATTTATTTGAAAAAAAGATATTTCAAACTCCTTTTTTAATTTTAGGCGGAGGTTGTAACATATTGTTTACCAAAGATTTTCAAGGCACTGTAGTTCATATTAACACAAAAGGAATAAAAATTACAGATGAAACATCTGATTTTGTTGCTCTTGAGGTAAAATCGGGTGAAAATTGGGAAGATTTTATTGACTTTTGTGTAAAAAACAGATTTTATGGTGTAGAAAACCTGTCGGAAATTCCGGGAAAAGTGGGCAGTTGCCCCGTGCAAAATATAGGCGCTTACGGCGTAGAAGTGAAAGATGTGATTGCTGAAGTGCGTGCGCTTGACGTTGCTACCGGAAAAACGATTGTATTTTCAAACAACGATTGTAAGTTTGGCTACAGAGATTCCGTTTTTAAACGCGCGTTAAAAAACCAAATACTCATCACTTCGGTGGTTTTCCAATTATCTAAAGTTGAACATTATAACCTTTCATACAAGGCGTTACAAAGTGAGTTACAAACGCATCCTAATCTTACATTAACACTTGTTCACGAAAAAATTAAAGCCATACGGAGCAGCAAATTACCTGATACAAAGCAGATTGGTTCAGCCGGAAGTTTTTTTAAAAACCCTGTCATCTCCAAAAATAAATTTGAAGAATTGCAGAAAAAATACCCTCAACTTATTTGTTTTGAAGAAGATGAAAATCATGTAAAATTAGTGGCGGCACAACTCATTGAAACCTCAGGCTGGAAAGGCTTTCGAGAAAACGATGCCGGAGTTTTTCCCTCCCAACCCTTGGTGTTAGTGAATTATGGAAAAGCAACGGGAGAAGAGATGGTTACCCTCTCGAAAAAAATTCAAGAATCTGTTTTTGAATTTTTTGGAGTGAAATTAGAGTGTGAGGTGCAGATAATGGAATAAGGTTATCTCCGCTTTATTTTGCTTAAAACAAACGTTTTCAATCCCATCCTTTCACTTCTCGTTAATCCTACAAAATATATAATAGCTATTGAAGAAAATAAAGTTACCGCCGTTACTCCCACAATGCGTCCAAATGTACTGTCAAAATTGTAATAATGTATTAGCGGTAGCGCGAAAGACAAAGCCGTTACTGCCAAAATGGGAAGAATAACTTGTTCAAAATATTTTAGAATATTCATTTTTAACATTTTATTCATAAAATATAGCCGAACGATATGCGCCAGTAAGGTAATAAAGATCACAACAACCATGGTGCTTTCCGGCACAAATCCCCATTTTAGAAATAAATAGGAAATGGGCAGATTCAACAAAATAATGGAACCTGTAACTATTTGATACCATTTTATTTTCCCTGTAGCTTGAATGGATGCGATAAATGGATTTGCCAACGATTCGATAATGGCATTGACAATGACTAAACGTGTGAAAGCCACCGTGTGGTCAGGTACATGAGTTAACCATAATGATAGAATAGCTTCTGTTTCAATAAGAATCGGTATGGAAAGCATTAAAATTAAATAGTAACAAAATTTGGAACTTTGAAACACTAACTGCATCATTTCACCCGATTTGTCTTCATGGTCAACAGAATAGGATTTGATGATTTGAGGGCGAATGGCTGTAAAGAAGTTGTGGATAAAGAGGTTCAGGGCATTGTAAACTTGAAATGCAACCCCTCTTGCAGTATTAACCAACACATCAAAAAAGAGATTGAGTAATTGATTGATTCCTTGACTTCGTATCGTCATTGCCAGTGCGCCTATTACGCTCCAGCCCGCAAAACCGAAAACTTCCTTAAACATGCTTCTGTTCCAATAATACTTGACCTTGCACTCGGGAAACTTTAATGTAGAGTAAATGATGTAAGCAGCTGATGTTAAAAGCTGTACTGCAAATAATAAAATAGCGTACAGTTTTAGTTTTTCTATAGGTAAGTAGATGAGTATAAATACAATTGCTAATTTAAAAACCACTTCCAAGATACTGATATAGGCATACGCTTGCATGTGCTCACGGGCAGTGATGATTGCCAAATAGGGCGTAGTGATGATATTTACCATAAAAGTAAGTATGCTAAAGTGATAGACCCATGTAGCGGCGGAAAACCGGTCTTCCGGTATATTCATTATGTTTTTGAAATACCACAGCCCCAACGTTTCCGATAAAAAACAAACAACTAAAGCAATTACTATGAAAATCAATACATTGATACTGAAAAGTTGTTTCAGTTTGGTATGATTTTCCACGCCAATTTCCACAGCAAAGAAGCGTTGTGAAGCCGTTGCCATCGTGCTACTCAAAAAAGCAAACATTACCACCACACCAGCAACGACATTATTAACGCCATAGTCCACGTCTCCCAGCACCTCCAACAGCACACGCGTGGTATAAAGCCAAATCAGCATCATCAGCAACATCCTGAAATAGAGGAGCGCCGTGTTTTTTGCGATGCGGGATTTGTTGATGACGGACATGGGGAATTAGGAATTAGGAATTAGGAATTAGGAATGGGGAATTAGGAATTAGGAATCAGTAGTGTTGCGTTGTTTATAAATAAAGTTCTTTGAAATTATTGGATATCAGATTATTATAGCGGTTTTTCGATTCATCCGATTTGAAATGA
>WQSU01000119.1 GCA_009787675.1 Lentimicrobiaceae bacterium | reverse complement strand
AGCTTATAAAATATATAGGATAATTATCGCCTACACTACCAAGTGTCGTAATCACTTTGCTGTAATCTTCAGCAGTAAACACTCCAATATCCCAAAAAGTATTTGTATTCACTTTTATAGCAGAACTTTTCAATCTCCTTGCCAATTCTATCAAGTTACTCCTTTCTGCAATTGTATGAGACAACCATTGCTGTTGTAAATTAGCTCCCATCACTGCATGCCAAAGTTTTTGAGTTACTTGAAATTCTCCCATAAAAAAATCGGGTAATGTTACCTTGTGAGTGGGTCTTTCGCCCTCATAGCAATTGCCTTGTTCTGGGGTGCATCCCATAATAAAACTCCCGCCCTCAACAAAAATCATAGTAAAGGGGACACCGTTTACGGTAAAAGTAAGATTCTCTTGTGTATAACCTTTTTGGAAAAAGAAAGGCAGTATTGCAAATAATGCTAAAAAGTAATATTTTTTCATTTTTTCCAATTTAAGTTTATAGTATTTGCCTCCCCGTCCTCTTAAACTTCATCAAAGCGAGGTTTACTTCAAAGGTGGTTTCGGTATCGGTAATTTCCATGCTTTCACCCAAAAGATCTGAGATAATTTCTCCGCTTTTTTGCATTAAGGAAAGTTATAACCTGAAAGATTAGCTACATCTATTTAGTTCGTTTACTGAGATTTAGTGCCAATTGTTTTAAAATTTCCTTTTTTTCAACGTTCAGAGAGGTTTCTTCAATATTTTGATAGGCAAGCACTAAATATTCATCAATCTTCTTTTCCGTTTCCTCTTTGCACCGCAACAAGTCAAAAATTGTTTTTACAGCATTAAATTTTTCACTTTTTTCGTAATGGTTGGATGAAAAATAGTGTTGAAGTTGAGTTTTTTGTGTTTCATTCGCACGTAGTAAAGCCAGCAGGTAGAGGTATGTTTTTTTATTAGCCTGAATATCTCCGCCAATCTCTTTTCCAAACGTTTCAGAGTCGGCATAAACATCCAACATATCGTCTGTTAGCTGAAACGCCAAACCAATATTAATTCCAAATTGATAGAGAATATCTTGATCTTTTTGTGAAGCATTTGCCAAAATAGCGCCTGATTTTAAACATCCGGCAAGCATCACGGCGGTTTTCAAACGAATCATATTCAGATATTCCACTATGTCAACCGCCTCTTGTGTTTCAAAGTCAAGGTCATATTGTTGTCCCTCACAAACTTCTATGGAGGTTTGGAGAAACAGTTTCGACATTTCTATGAGCCGTTCCGGAGCGCAGGGCGTTTTCAGCAACTGCCTCATTGCCATAGAAGCGAGCACATCTCCTGAGAGGATCGCGATGTTGCCATTCCATTTTTTGTAAACGGTTTCCTTTCCGCGACGAATCGGAGCATTGTCCATAATATCATCATGAATCAACGTAAAGTTGTGCAACATCTCGAACGCAGTGGCGGGATAGAATGCATCTTCGGCTTTTGCGCCAAACAGTTCCGCCGCCAGCAGCACCAATTGTGGGCGAATGCGCTTGCCTCCCTGCGACATGATGTAGTTCACGGGAATGTAAAGATTAAGAGGCTCAACGCTTTGGGCAAGGTTGTTAAAGAATTGGTCTAATTTTTTCTCGGTTTCTTTTACCTGAGTTTCTGAGATTTTTCCCTTTTCCATAATCCCTATTTTTCAGGATACAAATTAACTCTTACAAAGTGCTCAAGATCCAAATATTTCTTCAAGAAATCAGCAATATCCCGAGAAGTAACTTTGTTAATATTTTCTGCAAAATCGGGAATCGTTTTCACATTATCGTTTGCCAACCACATGTTGGAAAGAATACTTCTCCAAAACTCATTGGTTTTCATACTTGTTTCGCGCTGTTTTAGAAGCTGTTGTTTTACCTTTTCCATCGTAGTCTCCGAAGGTCCGTTTTCTTGCATATCCTTTAAGATATTAAGCACGGCGTTGGTAAGATTGTCAGTGTTATTGGGAGCGCATCCTAAGAGAACCATCAAAAAGTATTCTGATTTGGGAATTTTTTCCCAGTTAAGAATACAAATGGGGGAATATACAGCGCTCATTTTTTCGCGAATTTCTGCAATAAGCTCTATATCCAAAGCATCATTCAAAGCACTCAAAATAGCTTTGTTTTCTAAAGTCCACGGAAACTCTTTTTGGAAAGTAATGCCTACAAAAGCTTGCTCTTCGGTACCAAAATAAATATCTTTAGTAAGTTGTTCTTTTGGAAATCCTTTCACAACATTAGGGTTAATCTTGTCTCTGTCAGGCGAAGTGGGCAATGATGCCACATAAAGTTCAAGATATTCTCTAATAATTTTTTCATCAAAATTGCCAACAAATGTAAAGATAAAATCTGCCGGATTGGCAAAACGTTCCTTGTAAATTTCAAAAGCCTTGTCGTAATCTGCAGTATTTACAAACTCATCTGTAAGTGTTAATTGCGTTAATGGAACAGGAGAATAATAATCGTTTTGCGTAACCACTCTTGTGATTTGGATTAGCGCCCGATACATTGGCATTGCCTCAAGCATTTTCATCTGTTCTTTAAATTCTTTTGTAACCAATTCATATACAGATTTATCATATCTGGGTGTAGCGTAAAAAGCATGCAAGTATTGAAAGAAAAACTCCAAATCTTTAGGGGTTGCTTCTCCTTCCATCTCTTCAAGAAAGGCTTTAATATGGGAAGTAAGTTTCACTTGCTTCCCTTTCATTTTCTTAGTTAAAGAGATATAGTCAATCTCGTTGATTCCGGCTCTGTCAACAAAACTTGTAGCAAAGAAGCAAGAAGCAAGATCGGCTTCATCATACAAGCAAGCGCCGCCTTTACTCAAAGCTCTAAATAAAATCTGGTCGTTTTTAAAATCGGTTTTTTTCAACCATACCGTAATGCCGTTTGAGAGTGTTAATTCCGTTACTCCTACTTCAACAATCTTATTTTCAGCAACAATACTCCCTTTTTGTAAAGATTCTTTTTCCACCATTTCCTGTTCTTTGTAAGTGTCAATGTACGGGTGAACATTCTCTAACGATTTATCATTCACAATGGCGAGAATCTCTTTTTCAGTAGGAACAATTACGCCCTCTTTTTCAGGGGCGGTTACTACAACACAAAGATTTTCTTTGGTAATCCATTGGGCAGCCAAAGCATTCACTTCTTCTAAAGTAATTTCTTCCAAATATTTTTTAGCATAGTTAAAAACACGTTTGGCGCCCGGAATGGGGTCTTGACGTAAGAAGTGGTTCCAATAATCTCTTGCAAAAACTGCCGATTCTGTTTTGCCCACTTCATTTGCCTTAAGTTCATATTGATTAAGCAGTTCTTCTTTGGCGCGTTTCAGTTCGGTATCTAAAAATCCAAATTTCAGAACACGATAATCTTCTTTCATAACCACTTCTAAAGATGCTTTGATTTGATTTTCCTTTGCCGTCACTTGCGCAAAATAGGCATCTGTATTTCCAATTAGTGGTTCGTATCCAATGCTAGCACCCAGAAAAGGGGTATTCGGGTTTTGCAACAATTCTCCAATACGAGCATCATACATTAAATTGTAGAGTTCATGCATCATCCTTATTTTAAAATCGCCTACGGTTTTCATTACAAAATGGGGAAATTTGCGCAACATCATAATGCTGTTGTATCCTGCTTCTTTGTCGGTGCATACCACTGCCATAGGTTCTTTGTTGGGAGATATGGGATACATGATTTTTTCGCGTGGGTTTTTCTTGGGTTTAATTTTGCCAAATTTTGAGATGATCATTTTTTCAATATCAGCAGCATTTATATCACCCACAACAACAATAGCTTGTAAATCGGGGCGATACCAATCGTAATAAAAATCTTTCAATGTTTGATGTTTAAAATTTTCCAACACCTCTAAAGTTCCAATCGGCAGTCGGTCTGCATATCTTGATCCGTTGAAAACCACGGGAAACCATTTTTTGCGCATTCTATCATCGGCGCCCAATCCAAAACGATATTCTTCGATAATGATGCCGCGTTCCTGATCTATCTCTTTGTTATCCAACAAATAATCGTTTGCCCAGCCTTTCAAAATATTCATAGCCATCTCAATATTTTTCGGGTCATCGGTAGGCATGGTCATCGTATAGTATGTTTCGTCAAAAGAGGTCCAAGCTCCAATTCCGATGCCAAACGTAACCCCAATCTTTGCCAGTTCATCGGTGATACTGTTTCCGGGAAATCCTTTAATACCGTTAAAGCCCATGTGTTCGGTAAAGTGCGCTAAACCAAGTTGGTCATCATTTTCCTGCATGGAACCGACGTTTACCAGCAGCCAAAACTCAGCGCGTTTTTCCGGTTTTTGATTTTCCCGAATGTAGTAAGTCAGTCCATTCGAGAGCTTTCCAATCTTCACATTGGGGTCATTGTTAATTGGGTCGGTCAATTTTTGAGCCGAGAGATTGCAGATAGTGAACACTGCAAGAAAGAGTAATAAGGTAATTTTTTTCATAAAAAATATAATTTTTAATATTAAGATTTAACGATGAATTAGTACTAAACAGTTTTATGAGAGAATTAGTATTGGCGTTAGTCGTTAAAGGGTGAAAAAAATTACAAAGCAAATATTTTTTGTTTTGTAATCCAATATTTTCGACTTTTCAGTGTTTATCTTGTTAACTAAAAAAACAATTATTTTTGCGCAACGAAAATAATACCCTCTCATGAAATATTCCAAAATTGAAAACCTTGAAATTATTGATGCCGGCGCCGAAGGAAAAGCCGTTGGTAAAAAAGACGGACTCACTGTGTTTGTGCCCTTTGCCGTGCCCGGCGATGTGGTGGATGTCGAAGTCTTTAAAAAGAAAAAGGGTTATGCCGAAGCCCGAGTTGTAAACATTATCAAGAAGTCGCCGCATAGAATTGAACCCAAATGCGCCCATTTCGGCTTGTGCGGAGGCTGCAAATGGCAAATCATGGACTATGATGCGCAACTGAAATACAAACAGAAACAGGTAGAAGATGCGTTCCGCCATTTGGGAAAGTTTGACTTCCCACCCATCTCGCCCATCATTCCTTCAAAAAAACAATACGAGTATCGTAACAAACTGGAATATACATTTTCTCATTTGCGCTGGTTAGATGATGAGGACATGCGTTTGCGAGACGCTGGACACCCCTTGGAAACTAAAGGATTGGGGTTTCATATTCCTGGTAAATTCGATAAAGTATTGAATATCAAAGATTGTGTATTACAAGCCGAGCCGAGTAACGAAATCAGAAACAGTGTAAAAACGTTTGCCATAAAACACGAAATCTCTTTTTATAACATCAGAAACCATGAGGGAATTTTGAGAAATTTAATCATCAGAAACAACACGAAAAATGAGGTTATGGTGATTCTTTCTATAACAGAGATGAATGATAAAACCAAACAGTTGTTGGATTTTTTGAAAAATAACTTTCCACAAATCAACTCTTTATTTTATGTGATTAACACCAAATTAAACGATTCTATTTCCGATCTGGCACCTGTATTATACGCAGGTGCAACTCACATTTCGGAAACGATGGAAAAACTGCACTATAAAATCGGTCCGCTTTCATTTTTTCAAACCAACAGTTTACAAGCATTGGAACTTTACAAAGTGGCGCGCGATTTTGCACAAATCGACAAAAACGACATAGTGTATGACCTCTATACAGGCACCGGCACCATTGCCCTTTTTGTAGCAGAGCAAGCCCATAAGGTTTTAGGCATTGAATATGTGGATGCTGCAATTGAAGATGCCCAATACAACGCCATGCAAAATGGCATAACCAACACCGTTTTTTTCGCCGGAGACATGAAAGATGTGTTGAATGATAACTGCACCAAGCGCAACGGCAAACCCGATGTGGTGATTACCGATCCGCCACGCGCCGGTATGCATCCTGACGTGATCGCTCGCTTATTAAAAATGGAACCTCCTAAAATTGTTTATATTAGCTGCAACCCAGCCACTCAAGCTCGCGACATTACCGAACTTTCCCAAAAATATACCATTGAAAAAATACAACCGGTAGATATGTTTCCCCACACACATCATGTAGAGAATGTGGTGATGATGAAATTGTGTTAATCTATACGATCTGTTGCATATTCGCAAAATTCGTGTTTCTTTGCCA
Source organism: Lentimicrobiaceae bacterium (assembly GCA_009787675.1). GTDB lineage: Bacteria > Bacteroidota > Bacteroidia > Bacteroidales > WCHB1-69 > WRNX01. The sequence goes on along the minus strand of WQSU01000119.1, from coordinate 1,430 downwards.
AAATTATTATCATTATGCAAGAAAACGCCATTTACGGTTTTCGTCCAATACTCGAAGCTATTGAAAGTGAGAAAACTATAGACAAAATCTTGATTCAAAAAAACCTTCAAGGAGACTTGTTTAAAGATCTGTTTATCAAAGTAAGGCATCATAAAATACCATTTCAATATGTGCCGGTTGAAAAACTCAATAAAATAACTCGCGGCAATCATCAAGGCGTGATCGCTTTTTTGTCGGCAATTGAGTATCAAAGTATCTTCGATATTGTGCCAACCATCTTTGAGTCTGGACGCAATCCTTTTATCGTTATTTTAGATAAAATTACCGATGTGCGCAACATTGGCGCCATTACCCGTTCGGCAGAATGCGCCGGCGTGGATGCCATTGTGTTGCCGTTGAAAGGAGGTGCCCAACTGAACGAAGATGCCGTAAAAAGTTCTTGCGGAGCGCTGTTCAAAGTCCCCATCTGTCGCCACTCTAATTTGGTGGAAGTAATCAGTTTTTTAAAAGATTCCGGTGTTGAAGTGGTTGGCGTTTATGAAAGAGCTGAAAAAATGTACTTTCATAAAGATTTTACCCAACCTGTCTGCATCATCATGGGGAATGAATATGAGGGTATTGCATGGGATTATCTGCGCGAATGCAACGATTCTATTAAGATACCCATGGTGGGAACCATCGAATCGCTCAATGTTTCTGTAGCCACAGGGATTGTGTTGTTTGAGGTGGTGAAGCAGAGAATTTAGATTTTACTTTCGAAATTTTCAAAAACTTGTCTTTGAAACTAACATGAATTGATTATTAAATAATGAAAAACCCACCCCAAAGCACCCTCGGAAACCGCATCGTGGAACTGCTCTCTAAAAGCGGAAAAGAAAAATATAATTACAAACAGATTGCTGCAAAAGCAGGGATTTTCGACAAACAGGGTCGGGAAACCGTTAAGCAAATTATTACCGATTTTGTGGATGCTAAAATTCTATGGCACGCAGGCAGAGGAAAATACTGCATCAATCCGAAATATTTAACAAAAGAAAATACCGGTAAAAATTATGTGATCGGAAAGATTTCGGTTAGCAGGAATGGCGCCGCCTATGTCATCACAGAAACGCCTAATGATGAGGATATTTTTGTTGCAGAAGGAAATCTAAGCAACGCTTTACACAATGATATTGTGAAAGTTAACGTTTTTCCCGCACGCAACAGACGCCGCCCCGAAGGGCAAGTGGTAGAGATTGTGGAGCGCAGTAAAAAACAGTTGGTGGGTAGCATCTCCATCTCGAAAGGAATCGCCTATTTTATTCCCGACAATCCCGCCTACCGTCGCGATATTTTGATACCCGGACGCCTCCTGAACGGCGCCAAAACAGGTGAAAAAGTGGTGGTGGTCATTACCGACTGGGTTGCCGGCACGCGAAGCCCGCTGGGCG
>WQSU01000118.1 GCA_009787675.1 Lentimicrobiaceae bacterium | reverse complement strand
TATAAAGAGTGGTTTGAAAATATTAGGAAAAAAGGGTTTACCAAAGCGCGCGTGGACGGAGAAATAGTGCAGTTATCATTTAATCTTCAATTAGATAGATATAAAATTCACGATATTGATATGGTGATTGACCAGTTTGAGGTGAAAGATACAGCGCTACCGCGTTTGGCAAACAGTTTGCGTTTGGGACTGCAACACGGCAAAGGCACTATCGTTGTACTGAATACCGCCACCGGCGAAACCCGAAACTTGAGCCGGCATTTGATTTGCCCCACTTCAGGCATCTCGTATCAAGAACCTGAGCCTAATACTTTCTCTTTCAACTCACCATACGGAGCTTGCCCTAAATGCAGCGGTTTAGGCTACATCACCGAAATGGATTTAGACAAAATCATTCCCGATAAAAAGCTCTCAATCAACGCTGGTGGCATTGCATTGCTGGGAAGCGCAAAACAATCTTCCATGTTTAAGCAACTGAATGCTTTAGCCGAAAAGTTTAACTTTTCGTTGAATGACCCAATTGCCGAACTGAGCGATGAAATTTTGGATATTATTTTATATGGTACAAACGAACCCATCTATCTTAAATCTGAATTTACAGGACTATCGCCGCAAAAAGTTAATTTTGAGGGAATTATCAATTTTATGAATAATTTCGACTTTGATTCGGCGCCCGCTTCCTTAAAAAAATGGATTAACCAATTTATTAATGAAACAGAATGTCCTGTATGTAAAGGTGCAAGGCTAAAAAAAGAATCATTGTGTTTTAAAATTGGTGATAAATCAATTTCCGATTTGGCAAGGATGGATATTTCCGAACTTGCAGAATGGATGAAGTCTTGTAATGGTTATTTTGATGAAAAACAACAAATTATAGCGCATGAGGTTTTACGTGAAATATCAATGCGGATTCAATTTTTAACCGATGTGGGCATCTCTTACCTGTCGTTAAATCGCTCGGCAAAATCGTTATCGGGCGGCGAGGCGCAACGCATTCGTTTGGCAACCCAGATCAGTTCGCAATTGGTAAACGTACTCTACATTTTGGATGAACCCAGCATTGGGCTGCACCAGCGCGACAATCGGCGTTTGATTGAATCGCTGCAGCATCTGCGCGATGCCGAAAACTCAATCATTGTGGTAGAACATGACGAAGATATGATGCGGGCAGCAGATTTTGTTGTGGATGTGGGACCTTTTGCCGGCGAACGCGGTGGAGAGATTGTGGCTCAGGGAACTTTCAACGAAATATTACAATCCAACTCGCTTACCGCCGATTATTTAACCGGCAAAAAACAGATTGCCGTACCCCTAACTCGACGCAAAGGAAACGGCAAGAGTATCACGTTGTTTAATTGCACAGGCAATAATTTAAGAAACATAACGGTTGAATTTCCGCTGGGCAAACTAATCTGTGTAACAGGCGTTTCCGGCAGCGGAAAATCCACATTGATTAATGAAACACTTTATCCTATTTTAAACCATCATATTTATAAAAGTGAGAAGAAACCGTTGCCATACGGGCAAATTACAGGGTTAGAACACATTGACAAAATAATTGAAATTAACCAGCAACCCATTGGGAAAACCCCACGCTCTAACCCCGCCACTTATATTGGCGTGTTTGACGACATTCGCCAACTGTTTGCGCAACTTCCTGAGTCGAAAATTCGTGGCTACAAGCCCGGTCGGTTTTCTTTTAATGTTACCGGCGGACGTTGCGAAGAGTGTGGCGGCGCCGGCGTGAAATCTATCGAAATGAACTTTCTCCCGGATGTTTACGTAACCTGCGATAAATGCAACGGCAAGCGCTACAACCCCGAAACGCTCGAAATTCGCTTCAAAGGAAAATCTATCAACGATGTGTTGGAAATGGATATTGACACTGCACTCGCTTTTTTTGAAGGGATTCCGTTCATTGTGCAGAAGTTACACACACTTTCAGAAGTGGGTTTGGGCTACATCCGTTTGGGGCAGCCCTCCACTNCCCTATCCGGCGGCGAGGCGCAGCGCGTAAAGTTAGCCGCCGAACTCTCTAAAAAAGACACGGGAACCACCTTTTATATTTTGGATGAACCCACCACCGGATTGCATTTCCAAGACATTGCCATCCTTTTAGATTTGCTCAATCGTTTTGTGAATAAAGGAAATACAGTGTTGGTGATTGAACACAACATGGAAGTCATTAAAATGGCAGATCATATTATTGATATGGGACCTGAAGGCGGAAGGTTCGGCGGTGAGATTATTGCTACGGGAACACCGGAAGAGATTGTGAGCCAGATGAAAGGATTTACTTGGGAATATTTAAGGTCTAAGATTAAAAGTTAAAAAAACTTATATGACAGGTTAACCTTAGTAGATTAAAATTTAACCTTGTTGAATCCTAATGCTTTTAACATTATTTTTGGCAATGGTTTGGAAGGATTCCTTTTTTTGAGATTGATAAATAAATTTAACTTTTTGATAATTGGTATTTTGTGTGTTTCAACAAATTCGATGAGTGTTCCATCGGGATCTTCTATATATGTAAAATGTCCGGCAGCATCGCCCATATCAAAAGTTTCACCGCTTGGGCAACTATCCACTGTAAAAGGAAATCCTTTTTCTTCACATAGTCGCTTAAATGCTTTCATATTGGTAATGTCAAAGCATAGTTGGATGAAGCCAGGATCGCCCCAAAAACGTCCTTCATAGATTTTCTTTGGTATTCTTTCTAAGGCAACAACTAATTCAATTTGGCTGGGACCGAACATCTCGGAAAATGCGCCGGTTCTTTTTTTACTGTGTTTTAACAGCATTCTGCGATATTGCTGAGTCCCAGCATGCATAAAAGAAAAATCTTCAAAGATGCCGGTTTTGTCATAAACTACGGTATCGTAGCCCAAAACATCACAATAGAGAGTCAATGCTTTTTCAATATTGCTTACGCCAATTTGTGCGCCTATGCAGCCTCCGTTATTTTGTTTACAATTTGAAAAAATATAAGAATCCTCCACCACTTGAAAATAGTTTCCAAAAGGATCTAATATATAAAATGTAGGGGTGTTGTCTGGGGTGATATAGAGTGGGCTTATTTGTGTATATTTCTTTAGTATCTCTTCATGAAACAGTTTAACGTTTTTGCTTTTCACTTTGCCGCAATAGATACCCAGATCTCCGACGGCTATTTCAAAGCTAACCGATTGCGGTGTTCTATCCGAATATTGCCATATCTCGAATCCGGCGCCGCCTTGCAGATTGATCGTAATGGCAGCGTGGCGTTTTTGGGGCTGGTTGCCCGTATAGCATAGCATCCTTTCGGCTACGGTATCATCTTCCAGAATGCGGATATTCATTCCAAAAATATCGGCATACCACTTCCAAGATTCGTAAAGAGAGGTCGTCCCAATTCCAATTTGTTGTATTCCTGATATATACATAAAAATAGATTTTTGGCAAAAATAAAAAAAAAGGCTCTCTTTCGGAGAACCTTATTTAGGTGCACTACGGGCAGTGCGTGCAATGCTTATGCATTATTTTTTTACAAATTTCTGAACACTTGAACCACTGTTGGTAGTAACGCGAACGAAATAAATGCCATTATTTAAATTTGATACGTTTAAGTTTACTTCACGTCTGGTAGTTGGGAGAGAAATAAGAGTTTGCCCTAAGAAATTAATCAGTTCAACTCTGTTGAAATCACTTTCTGCTGTAATTTTGATATTGTCTGTTGACGGGTTAGGAGAAATAGAGAATGAAACTGTAGAATTTTCAATAACGCCTTGAGGTTGACATTTGGGCATAGTTGAATTAACAGATGTTGATACGGTGTCAGGGCAAACAGTTCTTACCGACCATGCGTGCGCCTTCGTATAATCAAAGCCAGTATCACTATATTTTCTCTCAGTTAAATTGGAAGCTATAAGTTGTTGATCTCTATATACGTTATACTTTACTGGATCAAGACTTTTTGACCCATTTAGGCGGAAATATATGGATGGATAGCTTTCCCCTCCTGACTCCCATGCACCACCATTGTATTGATCCCATCTACAAATATCAGCTCCTTTAGGGACATCGTCATAATGAACTAAATATCTATATTGTTCAAGATCCCATGAGGCAAAGTACACACCGTAAATAGAAATCCAATATTTACCAGGTACGTCAAGGAGAAGAGGTTCAGGAAGTGAAACTGTTGGATAAGCTGCTGCTGTACTTCCACCTACTGGAATTAAAGAGATGTTTTTATAAATTTCATTTCCAGGTAGATTTGCTCCATTGTCATTATAAATTTCTATACCAAAGCAAACAGGTTTCTCAAAATCACCTGAACTAGTTTTAAAGAAACCTGAAAAATAGACTTCACTGATGAGCCATGATTCTCCTACAGGGAGGTCAAAATCATCTGCCATAATCCAACGAGGGGCTGACTCAAAAGCAAGATAAATGCTTACGCCACCATAATTAGAGCGAGTACCGGTATTATCCCACAAGAGTTCAGCAGGAGGGTTCCATGTTAATTCGGCATCGCAATTTGGAGTATAAACAACTTGTAAGTTCTTTGCTGAAAGACATTCAGCGCGAAAATCTTCCTGAGTTTCAGTAGGTTCTTCCAATAGTGCAGATTGTTTCACTATTGCAGAAGAATAGTTTTGTGCATGTAAAAATGCTACCAATAGGAATAATCCTAAAATAAATAAACTTTTTTTCATAAATAAATAGATTTTGGTTAATAAATAAGTTTCATTTTTTAATTCAAGTTGCAAATAAACATTTTTTTTTTATAAATATCAAACAATAGCATTATTTATCAAAAAAAAAAGGCTCCCTTTAGAGAGCCTTACAAGTTCAATAATAAGATATAATATTAAATTATTGTTTAATAAATTTCATAACACTTGCTCCATTATTTGAAGTAATGCGAACGAAATAAATACCATTATTTAAGTTGGAAACATCAAGTGTTGCTTGAGAGTTGTTAATATTAGTTTGAAAAATAACAACTTGCCCTAAGAAATTAACCACTTCAAGAGCATGAAAATTATTTTCTGCAGTAATTTTGATACTGCCTGAGGTTGCAGGATTAGGGCTAATTGTAAAAGAATTGTTTGTTTTTTCAACAATGCTTGCGTCTGGGTTACAAGCAACTGTAGTGGCATAAGAGGGTGTAGATTCTCCTCCTCCTACAGATGCAGGACAAGCCACTTTTACACTCCATTTATAAGGCAATTTAGGATCAAACGAATCATCTGTATAAGTATTTGCTGCTATTTTTTCTGCGATAAGGATATTATCTCTATAAACGTTGTAAATTTCTCCTTCAGTCTTGCTTCCATGAATACGAAAATACATAGAAGGATATCCGTCTTCCGGTACCCATTCGGTACCTTGTTTTTCGTCCCATCTACAAAGATCAGCACCTTTAGGCACTTCACTGTAATGAACGAGATATCTATAATCTTCCAGGTTCATTTCTGCTAAGTAAACTGCGTAAATAGAAATCCAATATTTTCCAGGAGTAGAAATTTCAAAAGGAGTAGAAAGTGCTAGTAACGGGTAGGCAGCACTTACAGTTCCATTTTGCGGCATTAACTCCAATTCTTCAAGAATTCTATTTCCTGGGCGATTATTTCCATTGTCATTATAAATTTCAATACCAAAATAGTGTGGAGGTTGAAAATAGCCCGAACTGGTGTTGTGAAAGCCCGAAAAATAAACTTCACTGATTGTCCATGTTTCACCTGCAGGAACATTAAAGTCATCAGCAATAACCCAATGAGGCGCGGCATCGAATATACATCTAATACTTACGCCACCATAATCAGAGCGGTCATCAGTATTATCCCATAATAAAATGGGGGGTGCAGTCCAAGTTAACACAGCAGCATCACAATTATCAGAATAAGAAACGGATAAATATTTAGCTGGGGAGCAATTTGTTTCAATACAAGGTTCTTTACTTACGTTTACTTCTGAGGAGTGCCCGCCTTGACAAAGTACTCTAACAGCCCATAAATGAGTTAGACTGGGTTCAAAACTATTATCGATATACGATTCTGTTGTTACAGTTTCAATGACATTACCATCCCTTAGTACTTCATATTCAAAGCTACCTGCACCGGGAGCTGTCCATGTTAAAGAAGCTGTAGTACAATCACTTTGATAATTAACAGTCAGGTTTTTTATAGGATCACAAATAACCCCTCCTGTAATTTCAATATCGTCTATAGCGATATAGAGTCCATATCCTCCATTTTCATTTGTTTCAGCGTTTAAATCGTGAAACCCAAGATAATAAGTTCCATTAGCTGTAGGGGTAAATGTACCTGAAGCCAAGGTCCACTCATTGATTCGATCTGTATTGGTAAAAACTACATTAGCAGTAGCCATAGCAGTATGGGTAGCTGTTTGACCTATCCGTACTTCAAATTTGTCGTATTCATCCCATTGTGGATAGCCTGGCGCCCGAAACCAGAATTGTACTGTATAAGTTTCTCCGGCACTAAGAGAAAAACCGGCACTAAATGCCCATAAATTTCCAGTGAAACGCCAAGACTTAGCCATAGATCGTATGCCTGTGTTTGCCTGAATGGGGGCTGGGTTTTCAATACCTACAAGATCTTCATCATTAGCTATTGAAACCCATGGGCACGAGAAGATATTCGGGTTATTAAAATAACAAGTCCATCCCGTTGGCAGTGCACCAAATTGAGTATCTTCAAATCCTTCTGAGTAAATAACAATTCGAGAGGAATTGGATGATGGGGTTGCCATGTGATGGCTTTTAAAATTAGGAGACACAGATTGTTCTATAGATCTTGTTCCCATGGTTTGTGCAGAAACAGCAATAGATAGCAACATCACTGCGAAAATAAATAATGTTTTTTTCATAATAAATAAATTTTGGTTAATAATTTTAATACGTTTATTCATTTTTAATATTGAGGGCAAAAATACATTTATTTTTATATAGACTTCAATACATTTGTTTTTTATACCAAAAAAGAAGAGACTACTTTTTCAAATAGTCTCTTCTTTAATAAAAATACTTTGAAAATTATTGTTTTAAGAATTTTTTAACGAGAGAGCCATTTTCGGTAGTAATACGTATAAAATAAACGCCATTATTCAAGATGGAAACATCAAGAGTTGTTTCAAAATGAGCGATATTAAATTGTGATACTACAGTTTGCCCCAAAAAGTTATAGATTTCAAGTCCATTGATATTGCTTTCTGCAGTAATCGTAATCTTACTCTGCGATGGATTTGGGAAAATAGAGAAAGCTGTTTTTGTTAGAGGATTGATTCCTAAACAGGGAGGACCTTCAACTGTTACATGATCACTTTCAATTTCATTAAGAACAGTAGTAACTGACCATTTATTTGTTAGAGTAACATCAAATGCAGCATCTGTATAGAATAGATCAGTAATTTTGGTAGCAATGGGTTGAAAATTTCTATAAACATTGAAAGTAGCGTTTTCAACAGACGATGACCACGTTAGGTGAGCATCGCAATTATTATCATACTCAACTTTCAAATTTGTAACAGGATCAGTACCAACGGGTTTTACTAAGCCAACAATACACAAATTGTATTGA
>WQSU01000117.1 GCA_009787675.1 Lentimicrobiaceae bacterium | reverse complement strand
AAAGGAGCTATCTCTCCGAAACATTTCTCCTGCCATTCCCCCTCAAACCCCGGAAATCTCAAATTTGGAACATTTGAGATGTCAAATCTTTTTCATATCTTCGAGCAAACAATAAATAAAACTAAAAAATATGAAAACACAAAAAAAAATTGTAGAGGTTGTTGAGTTATGGAAAACCGACAAAAAACAGTATGTAAAAAAATCAAGTTATTCGGCATACGTGCTATTGCTCGAAAACCATTTGTTGCCAGCGTTTGGCAACAAATACAGCGTTAAAGAAATTGATGTGCAAACATTCATTTTTCAAAAATTGGGCGAAGGATTGAGCCAAAAATCTATCAAAGATATTTTAATTGTCTTAAAAATGGTTTTGAGATTTGGTGCAAAAAACAAGTTTTTGAAATATCAGCCGTTTGACGTGCAATTTCCGACACAACGAGAAAAAGAAAGCGTTGAAGTTCTAAGCAAAGCCAATCAAAAAAAAATAATGACACATATTCAAGAACATTTCACATTCAAAAACCTGGGTGTCTATATCTGCCTAAGCACCGGCATACGCATTGGCGAAATTTGTGCTTTAACTTGGAATGACATCGACGTTGAAACAGGAATAATTAGCGTTCGCCAAACCATACAACGCATTTATATCTTGGAAAATGGTAGTAAACACACCGAACTTGTAATTGATACGCCTAAAACCAAAAACTCCATTCGAGACATTCCAATCACAAAAGATTTATTGAAAATCCTAAAACCCATAAAAAAAATAGTGAACAACAACTTTTTCGTTCTAACCAACGACACCAAGCCCACAGAGCCCCGAACCTACCGAAATTACTACAAAAAACTAATGCAAACACTAAACATTCCCGAACTAAAATTTCACGGCTTACGCCATAGTTTTGCCACAAGATGCATCGAAAGCAAGTGCGATTACAAAACAGTCAGCGTGATTCTCGGTCATTCGAACATCAGCACCACGCTGAATCTGTATGTTCACCCCAATTTGGAGCAAAAGAGGAAGTGTATTGAGCAGATGGCGAAAATTTTGAGGTAGACAAAAAATTGTCATTTCGACTTGTGTCTTATGTAACTTTATTTTGTTAATTGTGATTTTTTTAGTATCTTTGTGAAAAATAGCAAAATGCACATAGAAAAAGTACACATAGAGAACTTCAAAATATTCAAGGGTTCATTCGATTTAACCTTAAATGAAGGAGCAAATATTCTTGTTGGAAATAACGAAGCTGGAAAATCAACTATTATAGAAGCCATTCATCTTGCACTAACAGGTTTATATAATGGAAGGTATTTGAGAAACGAACTAAGCCAATACATTTTCAACTATGGAGCAGTTAAAGAATACATTGAAAGTTTAGGAACAGAAGAAGCATTACCACCACCACATGTTTTAATTGAAGTTTGGATATCTGGTGATGATGTAGATGAAGCATTTTTTGGTAACGGAAATTCTCAAAGAAGCAATGCAAGGGGCTTCTCGTTGAAGATAGAATTTGACCAAGATTTCAACGAAGAATACGCTAAATTGGTGGAAATAGGCGATATTAAAACGTTACCAATAGAATACTATAAGATTTCGTGGACGAGTTTCGCAAGAGATGAAAGTATTACACCTAAAACCATTCCCATTAAATCCGCATTGATTGATTCTGCAAGCAATAAATTACAGAACGGTTCAGATATCTATATTTCTCGTATAGTAAAAGATTTTTTGAACTCGGAAGAAACGGTAAAAATTTCGCAGGCACACCGGCAAATGAAAGATACGTTTATTGGGAATTCTGCAATTTCAGAAATCAATGAAAAGATAAAAAATGCTTCGCAGATTTCTGACAAAAAAGTAGAACTATCGGTCGAGTTATCTTCAAAAAATGCTTGGGAAAACAGTTTGATAACGTATATAGAGGATATCCCTTTTCACAATATAGGAAAAGGCGAACAGTGCTTAGTAAAAACAAAATTAGCACTGGGACACAAAAAAGCAAAAACAGCAAATATTATTTTACTTGAAGAGCCTGAGAATCATTTGTCACATACAAAGCTAAATCAATTGATAAAAGATATTGTTCAAGATAATAGCGAGAAACAAATACTGATTTCTACACATAGTAGTTTTGTTGCAAACAAACTAGGATTAGAAAATCTTATTTTGCTTAATAATGGAGAAACGGTACGATTAACAGATTTATCGCCCGATACGTTTCGTTTTTTCGAGAAACTGTCTGGTTACGACACACTGCGATTGATCTTGTGTAAAAAAGCAATCTTGGTCGAGGGAGATTCTGACGAATTGGTCGTTCAAAAAGCATATATGGTAAATAATGAGGGGAAACTACCGATTGAAGATGGTATAGATGTTATTTCCGTTGGCACCTCATTTCTTCGCTTTTTGGAAATTGCAGAGAAAATTCAAAAGCGTGTTGCTGTTGTTACAGATACTGATGGCAATATCGAAGCCTTGAAAAAGAAATATGAAGATTATTTAGGCGAGAATGAGAAAGATTCTATCAAGATTTGTTTCGATGAAGACATTGATACTGGCAGTTTAGAAAAATTCAATTATAATACACTTGAGCCAAAATTTTTCAAAACGAACAGTCGCAACAAAATGAATACTATTTTTGGAAAATCTTATGATACGGATGAGGCATTACTCATGTATATGAGATCCAACAAAACAGAGTGTGCCTTGAAGATTTTTGACACATCAGAAACTCTTTGTTTCCCTCAATATATATTAGATGCCATCAGCTCCGATGAACAACAATAAACTCATTATTGCTACAGCAGGGTCAGGTAAGACTACTCGACTTGTTGAAGAAGCACTTAAAATCAAAAACACAAGAGTGCTTATCACAACCTATACAATAGCAAATGAAAGCGAAATCAGAAAAAAGATTATTGAAGAAAATTTTAAGCAATGTGGAGTCGCCTGCATTCCTGAAAATATTATTGTTCAAACTTGGTTTTCATTTCTCTTGAAGCACGGTGTTAGACCATTTCAGGGAGTTTTGCTTGAAAATAAAATTAAGGGTTTGATTTTGGTAAACAAACAGTCTGGGTTTAAATATAGTTTTAAAAAAAATGGAAAAGAGATACCCGTGTATTTTAAGGAAGAAACAGAACTTATACAGCATTATTTCACCCCCCAAATAAAAATATATTCCGACAAACTTTCGAAATTTGTAATTCGTTGCAACGAAAAAACAGATGGATTAGTAATAGATAGAATTTCGAGAATTTATTCTCACATTTTCATTGACGAGGTGCAGGATTTGGCAGGCTATGACTTAGAACTACTAAAATTATTATTCAAATCCAATTCGAATGTTTTATTAGTTGGCGACCCTCGCCAAGTAGTTTATCAGACACATAATGAAAAAAAATACTCAAAATATTCGGGAGGAAAGATAATAGAATTTATTCAACAAGAATGCCCAAAAAATTGTTGCCAGTTTGAAAGTATGGATATTAGTTTCAGGTGCAATCAAACAATTTGTGATTTTTCAGACAAGCTATTCTCGAGTTTGCCAAGTGCGACCTCGCAGAATAGCGACACAATAGCACATACTGGAATAGCATTTGTAAAAAAACAAGATATAGAAAGATATTTACAGCAATATAAGCCCATGCAATTAAGGTGGGACAGCGAAGTAGTCGTTAATAACCATCATCCTGTAAGAAATTTCGGAGAATCGAAAGGTCTTTCATTTGATAGGGTACTCATTTATCCAACAGCACCAATGCTTGCGTGGATAAAAAATAATCAATCGGAACTAAAAGAAACAAGTCGCTCAAAACTGTACGTCGCTATCACAAGAGCAAGGCATAGTGTCGGAATTGTGGTTGAAAATAATGAGGGGTCTGTTATTGAAGGAATAGCATATTACAACAATGTGTAATACTAAACTAAATCTTATCTATTTGTTTGCACTATCTTCAACTTTTTCTTGTTCAAAATTTAATTCCAAGTTACATTTTTCACAAAGTCCAATTTCTTTTCTATCAACAAAGATATCTTCGCATGATCGACATTTGATTTTTCTGTGATCAATAAGTTTTAAAGTAAAATGATTTTGTGTATCAGGCGTGTTGCCCATTTTTTTGTGAAACGTTAATCCGCAACCGCTTTCACATTCAGTATTTTCACCGTCTATATCTAATGCAATAACTGACTTACATTCTGGGCATATAATGTGTAGTGTATCACAGCATTGGCAATTCCCCGCAAATACAAACTTATATTTACAAATAGGACTACTATCGTCATATTCATTCTCTAACGGCAACTCTTTATAAAAGTCAACATAATTACCCATACCATCATTGTTTCCATCGCAAATATGGCAAAGATAGAATCCATCGTTATCAGGCCTCTCATGAAAATCTATCGTGAAATAAAACGACTCTATTAAATCAGCTCCTTCTATTTCAACAGAATTGTAGTTGTGAACTCCCATAGGATATTCCCAAACTTCGAAGGTGGCATAAATATCATTTCCGCACTTACATTCAAAATATTCTGTGGCAGTATATTGATTTTCTGCTCCCATATTTCTTTCAGAACTGCCTACACATTCAAATTCTAAATCAAGATCCCGTTCAAGATATCTATGTGTCCTCCCACATTTATTGCACTTAAACTTGAAATAATCCTCTTTTTTGTTTTTTGTAGCCAACAAGTATGATAAATTTTGAATTGTACTATCCTTTATTTTGGACTGTAGATATTTATTGGCATTATGTAAAAATTGTGTCAGACTATACATCCAGAAATCAGTATTTGAATAATCCTTCATCTCTTTAATTAACTCCTCTCTCGGACGATCAATACGGTCGTTCTCTTTTTTATCCTTGTAGCACCAATCTTCTTCTTTCGTAATATCATCTGTGATAAAAAGAATTGACTTTTTATTCTCTTTTGAATACTCTAAAATTTGTTTCCAGATTATTAAATCTCCAAAGATCTGAAAACCTTTTTTCTCTTTTGAGTCGCCATAACCAGGAGGGATCTCGAAATTGTAGCGGTGTTTGCCTTCTTTTGTTATTTCCAGTATTTCATTGTAAGCGTATTCTCTGCCAACTTCAAATGACTTTTTTAATGCCTCTAAAACATCATCCGAATCTTTTACAGCTAACACTTCGTTTTTTGCGTCCTCTATTTGTTTTACAACTTGATTTTCGAAAGATTCAGTTTGTTTCAAGAAGTTTTCAATAATTTCTTTGAACTCATTAATTTTTGATTGTTCTATGTGCGGATGTTTGTCATTTTTTTGTGATTCTCTCGATATTTCATCTATTTTCTTTAGTAAATTTGAGCCAATATTATCAAACTCTTTTACTTTCTGTTCAAGAGGTTGATATTTTTCTGAAATGGGGTTGATAATACTTTTTTCTCTGTTCTTTAGGTATTCATACTGCACTTGAAAAGGCATCCACAATCTGTTTGTAAGCTTGTCGAAAATTTCAGCGTATATTCTACTCCTTTCGGACTTGGGTAAAAGATAGAAGTTTAGCAGTGCTGAAGAGTCAAAGACGATAATTGCATTTTTCCAAAGAAATTTTTCTCTTTCGTCTGTTAGTGAATAATGTTTAATGCTATCTGTATTCATGTTTCTGCGTATGATTTGAATGCAAAGATACGATTTTTTTTGGAATTGTTTAGAAGTCCCATATTAAATATGATTTCCTAAAAATGAAAACATTATGAGGGTTGTTGACAGAAGTACTAAATTTTATATAACAACGATATTGGGTATTTTTTAATGCTTTGAACTATTTTCATACAGCTACGTGCGGTATTTGATTAATTAACAGCAATTTGTTGGCAAATCGGCCAATTGTTTTGTGATATTCCATTTATTTTTTGTATCTTTGTTGAGTTTTATTTCTTATTATCATGTGTAAAATTTTAATTTATTGATTATGTCTACAACTGTGAAAACGAAACAACCAAGCATCAAAATTGTCGTGGGGAACAAGGCTTTGTATGCACAACGAAACTACGAGTACCTGTCTTGTGCGAAAATTAACAAAATAGAACCTTATGACATTACTGGAGTCGGTCGTGTTTTTTTGGTGGAAAACAAATTGGTAGAAAGCAAAAAGGAAATAGTTGTGCCAAGTGGCGTACTAAAAAGAATAACTGCGAACAAGCAGCATAGTATAACAAAGAAGATGAATGTATCTCTGAGAAAAGGAGTAGGGACATCCCTAGGGAAACCACGAAGTTATTCAGCTCAAATGAAAAAATTTATCATCTCTCTATTGCAAGAAGAAACAGAGAAAAAGGGTTACGTAAAAGTGTTAACTAAGTAGGTAAAGCATGTCAGCTGAGGAAAAATATACATATTGTATTGACAAAATAAACAGCCTTGCAGGAAACTTATTAGCAGGTATGTTACCGAATTACGGGGAAGATTTGGTCTTTAAAATAGAAAACCTTGTTGAGTGTTTAGAAAATACGCGACTCCCAGAGAGCCTTGAAGAAACATTCACAGTGTCATTCGATTTCAAAAACAGAGATTTGCGCTTGTTGTACAAACTGTCTCTCCAAGTAGATTTTGTTGATACAAAAGATATTCCATGGGTAGAAATATTGAACATAGTTGGATTTCAGGGAGACGGTAAGCAACATGTAGATAGGTTTCGTAGAGTCATTCAAGGCGATAGCCAGGAAGATAAAAAAGAAAAAAAAATTGGGGATCAACTGTATGAAATCGCAGACAAAAAAAGCGTTAAGACGGTAGATTTTTATCATTCTCCATCAAACATATTCCTTGATATTTGTTACTTTTTTAATGTAGAGGACATTATCAAGGGAATAGATGATGTTTATTTACAGAAGATGCCTATTTCTGAAGAATGCAAGATTTTCATCAAAAATCTACATAACGATTACTGCACCTCGTTGAAAAAAAAGAGGGCAAAGCATCCCTCCCAAGAAGTGGTCAACCTTGAACGAATAGAGAATATCGCAGAAAAGGCGAGAAATGCAGGTTACTACTTCATTAATGAATTAAGGACGTTGATGCATCCAATGATTTTCAACAGAAATCTTGAATTTTTTATATATTTATGTCGTTCTGTATTAAGGGCAGAAAACGTTATACAAAGGGACTTTAGCGATTTATTAAGGAATGCGGAAAAATCTTTACAGTCACAGAATAAGGGGATTCCAGAGCTTATCCAAGAATCATTTATTTACAGACCAAACGAAGCTTATCTTGTAACAGAAAAAATAGCTGAAGATTTTGCTGATATGCTCAAAGAGTATTTTGCTTTTAACAGAAAGTTTGACAGTGTATTTGAAGATAGTGAGGGAAAAATAATCATGGATGGAGGGAGGGATTTGTCGGCTTCTTATATGGAAAGATATGAGATACAGCGTAGATCTTTAGAAGATTTTCTAAACGTTGATTGTATTTTTCCCACATATAGTATGTTTCCACATATTTTTAAACTACTACTGGAAATGACTGCTGTAGATTATAATTTTGTACTTGATAGCAAGCGGTTCAAAACATTGCTAGATCTTGATGCTCTGCTGAATGGCAATATTTCTAAAGGAAAGGATTTAGAAAAGTTCAACAACAAAAAAGAGTCTCAGAAAATAAAAGGGATTATCCACATGTGGAAAGATATTGAGAAA
>WQSU01000116.1 GCA_009787675.1 Lentimicrobiaceae bacterium | reverse complement strand
TCCGTTTATGGTAGCCTCTTCTCCCGCCATTCCCATCAATGTGTCGGGAACGCCGCCGCTGCAAGCCAGTTTTATGTGGCAAACCAACTGTTCCCACATCAGAAAATCGCCTCATCAAATGTTGCTGAAAGCGATTGACAATGGACCGCAAGTAAATTTAGCTAACTTCAAAACAGTGAATATCAAGGTGATTGCTCCTGCACCGCAAAATTTAACTTCAAATCCTGTGAAAAATTCTATTGCCTTAGAATGGGAGCCTTACGCTTGTTCTAACGCCAAAGAGATTCACATTTATAAAAAATCGGGAAACTCTCTTTTTAATCCGGATATTTGCGAAACGGGCATCCCGTCCAGCACGGGCTTTGAACTGTTAACCAAGGTAAATACCTCAGATACTTCCTATTTGGACGACGGCACGATTACCCCCGTGCATCACGGACGCCAGTACTGCTACCGCATTGTGGCTGTTTTTTACGACGGCGCCGAAAGTATCGCCTCGAACGAAACCTGCGCCGCCATTGCCAACGACGCCCCCATGATTACACAAGTGGATATTTCACAAACTTCTGAAAATGAGGGCAAAATATTTGTTGCATGGCTCTCTCCGCCGGAAATTGATACCGTTAATTTCCCCGGTCCCAACTATGAATACCGCGTATTGCGCGCAACTAACGATAAAACCAATTTTGAATATATCACCTCAACTTATTCATTATTTGACACTTCATTTTTAGATAATGCATTAAATACAAAAGAGATACAATATTATTACAAGATTGAATTTTGGGGTGAAAATAAAATCGGAACCAAGGAGCACATTGAAACCTCCGACCCCGCTTCTTCTATTTTTTTAACCATGGTTGAAACCGATAAACAGTTGAAATTAAAATGGATAGATGATGTTCCATGGGAAAATAATCTTCACATTATTTATCGCTTTAATGAAGCAACGCAATTGTTTGATTATATTGCTGCTACTACAGAACAACAATATGAGGATTCTGATTTAACAAACGAAATGGAATACTGTTATTATGTGAAATCTGTGGGACAATACTTGCTTCCCGACACGGTTGCGCCGCTTTATAACCGTTCGCAGGTGCAATGCGGAACGCCCTATGATAACGTGCCCCCCGAAACCCCCGAAACGAAAATTGAAACCGATTGCAAAAATGTTACCTTTAGCTGGAAATTCAGTAACGAAGAATCTTATTTGGATGTTTATCAATACTATATATACTATCAACCCAACTACAAAACGCCGCTGTTTTGCATCGACTCTTTTTACAGTTCGGCATCTTGTCTTTCGTGGTGTCCTCATATCATTCAAAATCTCCCCTCAATTACAGGCTGTTATGCCATGCTCATCAAAGATGAAAAGGGCAACTATTCTGAAATGACCTCCAAACTTTGTTTTGATGCCGATCAATGTGTAAGCTACTCATTGCCCAATGTGTTCACGCCCGATGGAGATGAATATAATGAACTTTGGAGACCGTTTCCTTATTCAAATGTAGAAAAGATTGCCTTGGATGTGCACGACCGATGGGGCAAACGCGTTTTTAGGACAGAAGATCCTGATATTAAGTGGGATGGAAAAGATCAACACACACATCGACCGCTTCCGGAGGGCACTTACTACTACGGCTGCGATGTGTTTTTATACACGCTGGAGGGCGTAAAAAAGAGATTCCTCAACGGCGTTGTGGTGATTTTGAGGGATAGCAGGGCGAAACAGAACTATTAGCCGTTTAGGGAAAGCATTGAAGTTGGGAGTAGCTAACAAGAGAATTTTTTTAGACATTCTTTTTTAATTATAATTTATATTTTTGTAACGTGAAATTTGTTTCAAATTATTGCTCTATAATTGACAAAAATATGATAAAAGTGGGTAAAAAATTTAAAAGAACTGTTGCTAAAAATTTGTCTTATAAAGGAAAAATTTCTTTGTTAACAATTTCTTCTCTTAAAGAAATTGGACAAGGAAGGGCTGCTACCGAACAATTGCAAAAAAAAAAGAGGCATTATTGCTTGAAAAAAGAGAGAAAATCATTTATGATGCAGGATTTTACCTGAGTGGATTTAAATTATTATTTTAAAACAAATTGATTGGAAAATAAAACAACTTAATGACCAAAGGAACAACATAGAATGACTAAATTAATCCTCTCCCTCTACAATTATTTCTCCAAACGCAAAATACTGTTATTAGGACTGTTGGTTGCATTGATTATAGCACTTGCCTACTCAGCCTCCCGCGTTGCTTTTAAAGAAGATATTTCTGCTTTTTTACCCAAAGGTCATGATACAGACCGCATTAATTATGTATATCAGAATATTGGTTCGGCAAATAAACTGTTGGTTACCGTGAGCATGGCAGATACTGCTACCACCCCTGATGAGGAATTAATCATTGATGCTGTTAGTCAACTTGTTGAATATCTGCAACAAGTTGATTCGACACAAAGTTATTTCAAAAAAATTGAATATCTAATTGACCAGCAGCAGATTCTTGCCATGTCGCAGTTTTTAACGGAAAATATGCCCTATTTCCTTACAGAACAGGACTATTGCCGTATAGACTCGTTGCTGACCATTGAAAATATCACGCTTCAAATGAACAACAACAAACGCATGTTGATGTCGCCCATTGGCATGGTGATGAAGCAAAGCATTATGTCAGACCCGCTGCATTTTTCCGCACCGCTTTTGTCGGGATTGCGCGAGTTTCAAGCCAGCGACCAGTTTCAACTCTATAACGATTTCATTTTTTCAAAAGATAGAAAAGAGGGCGTGATTACAATTGAATCGCAGTTTTCTAATAGCGAAACCCGACAAAATGCTGTTTTATTGAAGCTTATAGATGAAGCGGCGGCTCAAATTCACGCACAGTTTGACAATAATGTTAAAGTACATTATTTTGGTTCGGTGGATATTGCCGTTACCAACGCCAATCGCATCAAAAAAGACAGTTTGCTTTCATCTTCTATTGCTATTATTCTTATTTTAAGTATTTTAATTTATGCTTTTAGAAGTATGAGAAGTGTCATGTTAATGTTGGTTTCATTACTTTTCGGATGGTTATTCGCCATTGGGTTGCTCTCTTTTTTTCGGGGCGAAGTTTCGATTATTGCCGTTGGTATCAGCTCCATCATTATTGGAATTGCGGTAAATTATCCGTTGCACCTCATCATGAATCGCAAACATGAGCCTCACGTCCCCAATGTCATAAAAAACATTGTTACGCCGCTCACCATTGGTAATATTACCACCATAGGCGCCTTTCTGAGTCTTTTGTTTATCAGCAGTGATGCCATGCGCGACCTTGGACTTTTTGCCGCATTGCTACTGGCAGGCACCATCTGTTTTGTCCTGATTTTTCTGCCACACTGGCTCGAAAAAAGCGCAAAAATAGATTCAAATCTCCATGAAGAAAACCTCACTTTTGGAAAACTCCTCTCTTGGAAACCCAAACGCAACAAGTGGTTTGCACTCATTTTTATAGGGTTGTCTATTCTGTTTTGCATACTTAGTTTCAACACCAAGTTTGATTCGAATATGCAAAATATCAATTATATGACTGAAACTCAAAAGGCTGACTTTAAGAAACTTCTCTCCACGCTGGAGCAAGGACAGCAAACTATTTATTACGTTTCTACAGGCGAAAACAGGGAAGAGGCTTTAACAGCTTATGAAAATTCGAGAGTCATATTAGACAGTTTGCAAACGGCAGGAGTTTTCACAAAGATAAGTGGATTAGGCGTTTACTTGCCCTCAAAAGCCATGCAGCAACAACGCCTTGAACGGTGGCAGCAGTTTTGCGAATCTAATATGGAGATGCTTTCAAAAATTGACGAAATTGGCGTTGAAACCGGTTTTAAACCCAACGCATTCAGTCGTTTTAACGCCATTATTAATGAAGATTTTGAAACCCAAGATATTGATTATTTTGAACCTATTATTTCATCGTTTGCCAATAATTATATACTGAGTGAAAAAGATGAATATATGGTAATGACCATTCTGCATACGGAGCAAAAGGAATTGGATATGCTGGAAGCGGAGTTGAATACCATTAATAATCAATCGTTTTCGTTTGATGCGGGAACAATCGGGCGCGGCATGGTGAATACACTTTCCAAAGATTTTGACAAGGTGCTTTTTATTTGCGGATTTGTGGTTTTTGTGTTCCTGCTTTTCACTTTGGGACGCATTGAACTCACNCTNCTNGCTTTTTTNCCNCTTGCGCTCGGCTGGTTTTGGATATTNGGAATNATGGACATTTTCGATGTGCGTTTCAACATCGTCAATATTATTNTGGCNACCTTTATNTTTGGGCAAGGCGACGACTACACCATTTTTATGACAGAAGGTTTGATGTATGAATACACTTACAGACGCAAGTTGCTGGCTTCCTACAAAAACACTATTGCCCTGTCGTCGCTCATCATGTTTGTGGGAATAGGTTCGCTTATTTTGGCGCAACACCCCGCTTTGCGTTCATTGGCGGAGATTACCATTATTGGCATGGGTTCGGTGGTTCTGATGGCGTTTCTGCTGCCACCCATTATTTTTAAATGGATTACGCAACACAACGGAAAACAAAGACTTATGCCGCTTACATTGCGCAATTTGATTTCATCTATTTATGTTTTTACAGTATTTCTTTTCGGCTGCTTTGTCATTACTATGGCAGGATTTTTCCTATTTGCATTTGGCAAGTTGACATTAAAAAAGAAGTTGCGTTATCATAAATTAATGTGTTGGGTGGCACGGTTTGTGGTGGTTCGCATTCCGCATGTAAAAACCACGTATAACCATTACGACAAAAACATTTTTGACAAACCCGCTGTAATTATTTGTAACCACCAGTCACACATTGACTTAATGTGTGTCATGAGTCTTACTCCGAAACTGATTATTTTGACTAATGATTGGGTGTGGAATTCGCCATTTTTCGGACGGATGATTAAATATGCCGATTATTACCCCGTATCGAATGGAATAGAAAATGCAATGGAGCAACTGCAAGACATTGTTGAAAAGGGTTATTCTGTAATGGTTTTCCCTGAAGGTTCGCGCTCCGAAGATTGCTCAATACAACGCTTTCACCGTGGCGCATTTTATTTGGCAGAGCAACTCAATTTGGATATTATCCCTGTGCTTATTCACGGCGTTGGACATTTTCTACCCAAAAAAGAGTTTATGTTGCGCAAAGGTGAAATTCACATTAACGTGTTGCCTCGCATAGCGTATAATGCTATGGGAGAGACTTATGTGGAATGTTCTAAAAGCATGCGAAAGTTCTACATCAACGAATACTCAAAATTGGCTACCCAAGTGGAAACCGCTGATTATTATGCTGATTTGGTAAAGCATAACTATATTTATAAAGGACCTTCGGTGGAACGTACTGTGCGGCGCAACCTCAAAAAACACCACAACTACAGGATGTTAATTGATAGTTTAGCCAGCAAAAACAGAGTTTTAATTAAGAATTGCGGTTATGGAGAGTTCCCGTTGCTGCTGTCGCTTGTTTATAAAAAAATGGAGATAACGGCAATTGAAAGAGACCCCGATCTGTTAGCTTTGGCTGCTAATTGTGGCTCTGTTCCTGCACATTTGCGCTACGCCTCTTGCATTGATGATGAAGAGATTGCTCAATACGATGCCGTTGTTAGAATTGATCCGGCAGAACAACAGATTTTCTTTGACTAAAATGTATATTTTTGCTTTTCAATTTTTAAAGCAACAAAAAGAAGTGCAATGAATAACAAAGTAGTGATTATGGGAAGTGGATTGGGAGGATTGGTGTGTGGTTATGTTCTTGCTAAAAATGGTTACGAAATTGTTGTGTTAGAGAAGAATAACCAAATTGGAGGGTGCCTGCAAACATTCAAAAGGAAAGGTGCTAAGTTTGATACGGGAATGCACTACATTGGAAGTATGGATGAAGGACAAATTCTCCATCGTTTTTTTAAATATCTAAATCTGTTAAATGATGTTAAAATAAGCCGGTTGGATCCCACCGGGTATGACCTCATTTCTATTGCAGGAGATCAGTATAAGTTTGCATCAGGATATGAGAACTTTGTAGAAACGTTATCTCAACAATTCCCGCAGCATCGTGAAGATATTCAGTTGTATGTAAAGAAAATAAGTGAAATTGCAGCAGCTTCACCGTTGTATAATCTTCAAAAAATTAATAATCACGTGTTTATTGAAACCGATTATATTAAAACAGGGGTCAATGAATTTATGGCTTCTATTACAAAAAACACGCGGTTGCAAGATGTGTTAACGGGAAATCTTCCGCTGTATGGCGGCATCAAAGGCAAAACGCCAACCTATATACATGCTTTAATTAACAATTTTTACATTCAAAGTGCTTTTAGAATTATTGGCGGGAGCGATTCTATTGCCCACTCGTTAGCCCATTCTATTCAATCTTTTGGCGGAAAAATAATGACAAATGCCGAAGTGGTAAAAATAGATTGTAATGCCGAAAAGGTAACCTCCGTAACACTCTCCAACGGCGATGTGATTGAAGCTAATTCGTTTATTTCCAACATTCACCCGCAAGCCACTTTAGAGAAAATTGATTCGCCGCTGATTCGAAAGGTTTACAGAACCCGCATCAGCGAGTTGGAAAATACAATCTCCAATTTTACGGTTTATATCAAGTTTAAAGAGAATGCAACGCCTTATCTGAATTATAATTACTACTTCTACGAACACGATGACGTTTGGCAAAATCAGTATTATGATGCCACAAAAGGACCGGAAAGTTATTTGTATATGCATCAATGTGTTGAAGACAAAGCGTTTTTTGCAGACAGTGCAGAGCTCATCGCTTATATGCGCTATGATGAGGTGAAAAAATGGGAAGCCACTCGCATTGGAAACAGGGGAAGTGATTATTTGGAATTTAAAGAGGAAAAAGCATATCAATTATTGCAAAAATTGGAACAATCTTTTCCCGGAATAAATGCTGCCATTGACACTTACTATACTTCTTCCCCTCTTACGTATCGCGATTATACGGCAACGAAAGAGGGCTCCATGTATGGAATCGTAAGAGATAAAAATTTTCCTACCCAAACACTGGTTTCCCAACGCACAAAACTGCCTAATCTTTTTATGACCGGTCAAAATATTAATTCTCATGGAATTTTGGGCGTAACCATAGGTGCCATAATTACTTGTGCCGAATTTTTGGGGATAAATCCGATTATTGGGCAGATTGAGCGGGCGAATCAGTAATAATTAATAATGAACAATGAATAATTAATAGTGAATGATGAATGATTTTGAGATGAAGTTTAAGTTAATATATCCTAAATGGGCAAAATTGCCCGGTCAAACTACTTTTAATTTGCCGCCGCACGGACCTGTAGTGTTTGCCGCTACACTGCCAAAAGAGGTGCAAGTGTCGTTTACCGATGAAAATGTAGAAGCCATAGATTTTGATGAAGCGTGCGATTTTGTGGGAATCTCTATGATGCTCAGCACACAGGTGAAACGAGGCTGGGCAATTGCCGACGAGTTTCGTAAACGTGGGAAAAAAGTAATTTTTGGAGGTATTTCCACCATGCTGCACGCAGAAGAAACAATGGAACATGCTGATTCTGTTTTTCTTGGTGAAGCAGAGGGACGTTCGGATGAAATTATGAAAGATTTTAAACAGGGAACTCTCAAGAAAGTGTATAACTTTATGGGCAATCATCCTCCCATTGAACTGGTGGGTCCTGCGCGGCGC
>WQSU01000115.1 GCA_009787675.1 Lentimicrobiaceae bacterium | reverse complement strand
ATAATTGCCTGTTGCAAAATTTTGATTCCATGTATGAAGATCTGTTAATGCTGTTTGGTGCACCCCATTAATATACCAGTTTAAACTGCCCGCGTTGGGGTGAATGCCCTCAATGTTAGCAACAAACGTTATATCGTGTTCGCAGAAAGGATGGCTGTGCAGTTCATCGTAAG
Organism: Lentimicrobiaceae bacterium; assembly: GCA_009787675.1. Taxonomy (GTDB): domain Bacteria; phylum Bacteroidota; class Bacteroidia; order Bacteroidales; family WCHB1-69; genus WRNX01. The sequence continues at coordinate 7,734 of WQSU01000115.1, read as the reverse complement.
GGATATTGTTGGCAGTAAAGGCAGCAGAGAGGTTGCGCATGGCAAAACCTGCAGAGTAGTAATATGATACAGAGATGCCGCTTCCATAGCATAAAATAATAAGACCTGCAGGATTGGTAAAGTTATATGATGCAGTATTATGGGTTAGTGGCATGGTATAAACCGACATATTAGATTCGGCGTTGTCTATCCAACCGCCACCAAATAAAGGTATTGCAGACGCACCACCAACAGAAACTGTCGTGTTGGTTTTCGTGAGCGTAGGAGTAACTACTAAGGCATAGTGTTGATTTAATTGTGTACCGGTAACAGGCATAAAAGGGGCAATTATTGCGTTTGGAATTGTTTGCTCTATGGCAGGTATCCAACATTGAGAGGGGGCAGACGTTATTGAAGTATAAGTTGCTAAAAAAGAGCAAACTCCTATCGGTTTAGTTGCATTAATATGACAGCCATTATTAGACACTTCCAAATCAACGAATTGACCGGCACTCAGACCGCTGAGGTGGTTTTGTGCACCCGGATCATCAGTTCGTATTGTGCCACCTGTTTGTGAAATATTGGTATTGTTTTGTAACACTACAATACGCACAATATCGCGAGTAGTAGGGGAAGCCGGTACAAAAAAGTGTTTACCCCAGTTGCTTACCGGCGCTAATTGCTGTTGCAGATAGCCGCCACCAGCAGCAACACCAATAGGAATAGCAGCAGTTTTGTGAGATGAAAAAAAGGCAACAGGATAATTAGCCGTAATATGAGCGCCGGTCATATCATTCGCATTAGTTTTATAGTAAACCTCCCCTTTATTAAGTATAATTTCCGATCCACCATCATCAAACAGATGGGTATTATTTTGTGTAGATACAACGGCATAGGTCTGAGGAAATGATGTGTTTGGAGGAGGATATGATATTTGGCAATATTCTTTATCCAGCGTTGTTGCAGGTAGAATATTGGTAGCATCTCCAAATCCTACACCATAAAAAATTATTGTATAAACTACAATTGGATCAAAACTTGTAATACGCATACTATAATCTGTGATGCCCGTGCTGGTATTATATACGGCTTCTCTTTGAAGAAGGGTAAGGGGATAAGTATATGTTTCGTTGGCGCCTAAACTAAAAGTCGTATCAGTTCCCAAATGAGTAAAGTGTATGTTGCCGGTGGTCGCCTTATTGCCGCTTACAATACGAATCTGTAAACTAAGAATAGGGAGCGATGATGGTACATTTCCTATTTGTCCAAAAGTTATCCAAAACTCTTTTCCTTCAATGGTTTGAGCTTGAAGGGGGGAAAGAGTAGAGAATATAAGCGTTATTGTAATAAAAAAACAGTAAACCTTTTTCATTATTTCTGTTGTTGTTTAGTTAGAAAAATACAAAAAACAATGTGCAACTTTTTACTTGTATATTATATACGAGGAAGTTTTAACTTTATTGTTTTATCACTTTTTTAACAATCGCACCTTGTTCTGTAACTATATAAATAAAATAGATTCCGGAATTCAGATTTGATATGTCAATTTGGGGATTAGAGGATAAGGGGATTAGATGATGAGATGATGAGATGATGAGATGATGAGATGATACTACACTTCCTGTAAGATCAAGAACTTCAATCTTGTCAATTCTTAATTCGTAATTCATAATTCTCAATTCTCCGCTCGTTGGATTCGGGAAAACAACAATATGCGAAGGTCTCTTTTCAACTATACTCTGAGGATCAACTACTGTTATAGATAACTCTTTTGTATCAAAACCTGCACTGTTGCTGGCTTTTATGGTAAAGTCAAACGTACCCTCCGTTGTGGGGATGCCCGAAATGCTACCAGAGGACGTATTGAGAGATAATCCGGGTGGCAAATTGCCGCTTTCTAACGACCATTTTATTAGTGGAAGTCCAAAAACTTTAATAGATTGTTCGTAAAAAACCCCTACAGTGCCATTAGGCAGCGTATCAGCAGCAATATAAATTTCGGGAAAAATTGTTATTGACAACGCTTTAGTATCGTATCCTGCGCTGTTTTGGGCTTTGACCGTAAAATTAAAAACCCCGTCTGTTGTGGGATATCCGTAAATAATGCCGTTTGTTGTAAGAGAAAATCCCGATGGCAAATTACCATCTTCCAACGTCCAAGTGATAGGCGTATCACCATCGGCAGTTAAGGTGTGGGTGTAAGCCGTTCCAACAGCGCCGTCAGGGAGTGTTTCAGTGATAATTGTTGGAGGAATTTCATTATTATTTCCGCTACCGATATGTCCCATTACCACTAAAGGCATAAAGCAGAATGCTGCTAAAAAAAATTGATAAATGTTTTTCATATTTAGTCAGATTAATAAATAAAACTACTGTGCAACACAAGACGTTGCACAGTAGTTTTATCAAGATTATTATTGTTTTACTACTTTCTTAACAATCTCACCTTGTTTTGTAACTATTTTAACAAAATAGATGCCTGAATTTAGATTTGAGATGTCAATTTGGGGATTAGATGATGAGATGATTAGATGGTGAGATGATACTACACTTCCTGTAATATCAAGAACTTCAATCTTGTCAATTTGTAATTCGTAATTCGTAATTCGTAATTCTCCTGTAGTGGGGTTAGGAATAACCGAAATCTTATCCAACAATTTTTTATAATCAATTTGCTTGGGTGATTGCTCGTTTGTTTGATTTTTAGGTGAAGCAGATATGGGCACTTCATTCTCAAAACAAACATCATACAACACGCATAAAATATTTTTCGCATATACAACACTACGTCCTATATGTGTGTCAACGTATTTTACCAACTCATCTACTTCTTGGGGTGATAACATATAAATATTTTTCCCATCGTTTGCTAATTGTTGCAACCATTTGATGTAGGTTTCCATACTTAGTAATTCCATAATATCTTCTTCAGTAACTTCAAATAATTGGTACATACTCGTCACGGATGATAACGCTTCTTTGAAATTGTTTTCGGCTAAATATGTTTCCACAATGCTGAGATTATCGGTATAATTGTTTCTATAACTGAAAAGGTATCTTAAATTATTGTATAAATTATCTCCTCTTTCGGGCGTTTCATCATACATTGTTGTCATAATTATTTCATTAAAATAATTGTCTTTTAGTGCGCTATAATAAGACACCATACCATACAACAAATTGTATTCTTCTTCACTATCGCCCTCAAATGCGAGGAGTCGAGAATACCAATATTCATATTGCATATTCCACTCATCGTATTGAGATAAAGATAATTCTGATTTGCCGGAAAGAGGAAGACAATCTGATTTCAATAATAATTGTATTTTATTAACTGCCGTACCGGTAGTGGTGTATAAATATTCGGTTGGAGTTAATACACTAAAATAATAGTATATGGGATAATTAGAAAAATTGCTAATATTTATTCTATTTTGACCAAGAGGAAGAAACTCATTGCCACTTGGTAGTTGTGGCTCACCTTGGTCTCTGCGTACAGAATGATCTAGATATGGAGGATTTGCTGTACTTCCCACCAATATGTCTGTTTGTTGTGTATTATCAAAATCATTACACAAAAACTGCAAACCCGAAATTGCTACTTGCCACGGACAATTACATTGTGATGAATTTTGATCAATAGCTTGTATGCCAATATTTAGATCTCGAAAATAGTTTTCATGTATTATATTTTCCCCAGTCCCACTTTTTGATATAACAATACCTCTGGTTTGTAGAGTTTTATCAGTACTAATAAACCTATTATTATTTATAAAATATCTGGTTGACTCAGATGCTTTTAATCCATACGAACCTGTGCGCGAGAGTTTAAAGTCATTATTCCTGATAGAAGGATTGTAAACGCCATCTATATTTATACCGTATAAATTATTTGAGAATTTGCAGCCACCAACAAACAGTGTTGGTAATGTACCTGTATTACTTGCAGAAATACCATATCTAAAGTTAGAAATAGTTGTTGGGGTTCCTTTTTGGGAATTTGTTACATTTAATGAAGAGTTAAAAGCGCTAATGGCTGTCGTAAAACTCTCAGGATATCTTGTAACAGCAAACAAAAACTCGCAGCCTAAAACATTGACTATATCTTTGCTATTGGATAGTATTAGTTGAGCCGGAAAACTATAAGGATTCCCATAAAAATCATCATCAATGGAAAATTTACAACTTGTAAAATTTCCACTTGCGTACATGTCAATATGTGCAGCAACACGGTTATTGGTAAAACTTGCGTTTGTTGCTTCAACCTCTCCTCCATTAATAGCATGAATACCAAGACCGGCATTAATTATAGCAGAGCCTTTTCTTAAATGCACAAGCCCGGGCGTAGGATAAGGAAGCGGGCACAAATAACAACCCTCTACAACCACACCCTGCCATTTTTTATCTTCACATGCAGTATTAATAGTTCCATTATCAACAATAAGTGTCCCACCCGGACGAACTATTATTTGTGCATCAGGAGTAGCAAATACATTCGTATTAATGATTCTTACTGTATGAGAATTATTAATTACAAAATCTCCGCCAATTACAATAGGAGAGCTAATTGTCAAATTTCCCAGAGTAGAATAATTGACATATAATGGGTAAAATAGTTGTGGAGAAATGATAATGTTATTCTTTGTCGTTTCAAAAATAAAACCAAAAACATCAATAGTAACCTTGATCCAACCCACACCAGAGCTATTGGGTAAAACAGAAATAGAGTTAGACCCTTGCCCCGAAACAATTGTGATGTTACTACTACATTCCCAAAGGTAAGTGGCACATGAAATATCATTAACATAATATGTATTTTCTCCACACGAAGAAATTTCATTATTTCCATAAATAGTCGGCACAAAACCAACAAGAGAAAGAATATTACCAACTGTTCCTCCTGAATATTGCGGAGCCTCATTACTCATATCTGCTGATTCGGCATATTGAAATGCTTCATCCATTGTAACAACACCATCAACATTGTAATCGGCATGTACAGGCATCCCCCCTAATAGTTCTTCGCCAAGTACTGCAGACATCCAATGATACACATATTCATTATAATAATAATCAGGTCCCATAGCCCAAGAAAGCTCATAAGAAGCACAAGCAGTAGAAATAACTCTATTGTTACCGGCAAGCGCAGTAGTATATCCTCCACTATAGCATTGTTCCATAACAACATTGATAGACTTTGCAGAGTTAACTTTATTTACTTCTGTAGCAAATTCTGCGGAACTCATTTCATCCTCCCATAATACTAACGTAGAGCCATATCCACCATGATCGGTAGTAAAGATAAAAACATGCTCATTACTTGTTATAATTTTGGAAAGTGTATTAAAAACATGAGCAATATCTGCTTTAGTTGCAGCATATTTTATATCAGGCATCCCATCGCCATCCAAATCTAAAGGAGAGGAGTCGGTATGTCCATCGTAATGTATTCTATCAGCTGCAGGATCAGTTCCATCACTCATTAAGACAAAAATTTTTGATTTATCAAAATGATACTTATTGACTAAAATGGTAAATATGGCAGAACAATCGTTCCAATATCTTACCCAATTACTCCACAAACTGCCACCACCACTAATAATAACAGCGTAGTTGTTTTCAGAAGTACATGCATCTTCTGATCTTTCAATTACTACACGTTCTGTTCTAACAGTATGATTAATAGCAACTTGATGCAAAATATCCATTTCTATCGAAGGTGGAAACATATTATTTTGAATAGATATACTGCCATTTAACGAATTTACAAAAACATATCTACCAAGACCCGAGTTTGCAAAAGGGGTATCATCAACAAAGAAAAACCAGCTTTCATAATTAGGACTAACAAATACATTTGATAGAACTTTTAATGTTTCAGAAGGTTGAGTTAATGATTTTGAAGCAAGAATGTTTTTTGATTGGTAATCATTGTTTAAAACATTCGCTTTAACAATATTAAATGCTCCATCTCTTGAGATTTGAGCAAATAAAAAATTGCACATGAATAATGCAAAACAAAATAATAAAATTTTTTTCATAAAAGTAATATTTTAAAGGTTCATATTTTATTAGTTAACACACTTCAATTAAATACATTAGTATATTTTTCTAAAATTTCTAAACGTTAGATTGATGCTTATTGTTGTGAGTTTTAGCGCTGTCTGTTACAAATAGTAACAGACAGCGCTATCGGAATTGAGTAAGGTCAAAAATCTTCATAGTATCTATTTTAATTATGTTCGTTACTGTTTTACAATTTTTTTTACCACTTCGCCTGTGCTATTTGTTTCCAAACATTTGACTGTCGCTAAAGAAAACATCGTAAAAAGTAAAGGTTCCTGTTTCATCATCACGATAAGTCATTTGTTCAGGAATGTTTAGAAACTCTCCGCTGCTCCCAATAACATAGAGCGAGCGGTCGGGCATAAGGAAAACATCCTCATAAGTTAATCCATCGGGATTTAAAATGGTGATAGAATAGGAAGTATCACCGTTACTTGCGAGTTTCATTGATACCTCTGCAGTACACGCATTTCCATAGCCAGTACAGTCAAAATGCACACAAGTCCCACCAACATTAACACAACCACTACAACCACTACTACTGTGTCCCAACTGTACAGTTCCCAAATAGACAGTTTCTTTAGCATTGGTAGAAACAAGTTCAACAGTATTGGCGTCAGGAAAAACAGCCAATTCAACATTTTCTTTCTTTGAACAACCAAAAAAGAAGATAAAGCATAAACCAAAAAAGAAGATTTTTTTCATACATAAATGTTTAATAAATTAATTGTCATAAAAAAAGTCAAAAAACATATATCTTTTTTTCGGGAAGCCCAAATTTTTCACATTTTTATTTACCTTTGCGTAAAAATTAATCATTATGAATAAAAACAAACTCACTTATTTTATAGGGCATATTATATTTTGTCTATTATTGTTCTACTGGTTTTACTATAATTCCGTTTTGCGTCCAGCTTGTATGACTGCTCTTTACAAGGAGATCATCTCAGCAGCCCTTGTGTTACTGTTGATTTATGTAAATTATTTTATTGTTGTACCTAAATTATTGATGAAAAACCTTTATATAAAGTATATTATCTTATCCATAGTTTTACTATTTCTGTGTGGAATCATTGAATTATATATGGTTGAGAGTAATATAGCAATATGCATAAAACATGCATTTCCAGATGAAAATACCTATAGGCTCTATCTCCGCTCTTTACTACTTTTACTAATACTGCGAGATGGGGGCTTTTATTTCTTTTTCACCCTGCTCTCTTTGTATAGAAATCAATTAGCTAATACTTTCAAAAAGGAAAGTACACTGCTACAGGAAAATGAAACCAAGGTTTTCATGCAAACCAATGGAGTGTCTATATCATTCAATACTAATAAAATAGTTTATTTTGAACAGAACAAAAATAAAACAACCTTCTATTCTACATACGGCTCACGGCATACTATCTATTCCTCTTTATCGGATCAAAAACTTTTTTTTGGTGATAGATGCTTGAAAATCAATAGAAATACACTCGTGTTTTATGATAAAATTGTTAGTTTTAGCCAAGAATATCTAACTGTAAAAGATTCTAAAAACGGTGGAATAACCCCTCTTTATTTTTTCAAAAACAATCCTTTGACAGTATATAATACTTTGCAAAAAAAAGTCCCTCTTTTAGAGCAAAAAGAAAAAAATATTACACCGAAAAAAGATACTTTTGGCGGTTTGAACGATCAAAAACAGGA
>WQSU01000114.1 GCA_009787675.1 Lentimicrobiaceae bacterium | reverse complement strand
CTTTTCCATATTGAATATTTTTGTGTGCAAAAATATTCAAACTATTCATTGCGGTTGGTGTGTCTATTTTTAAACTCATGGAAATTTCATTGTAATTATTTTCGGTTTTTAATAACGCAATGGGGATACTATTATTATCACAAAGAAAAGGCTGCCTTTTGATACAGCCTCCCCTTGCTACACTAAGACTTCCTTACTGTTTATGTCATTCTTCCAATTCAAAATAATCTTTCTCAAATTTTTCCTTGCCTACAAAATAAAAATTCAAAGAACGGCTATTCAGTTGCAATGTAGTATCTGTATGCCATCAGTTTTTTTTCTACTAATATCCACGTTTTATTCAAAGGCAAGCATAGTTATTGCGGCAAATAAGTTAAATCTAATTCAAAAACATTTTTCTTATTCATTTTCTCTGCAAGAAAGGTTATACACCAAGGTTCGCTAATGTAAAGAGATCTATCAATAGTTATTTCAATGCTTAATACATATTTATCGGGTGAACTTAGCACTAATTTTTTTGCCTTTTTTTCGCAAATACCTCCCAAAGTTTTTCCGCTTGCCAACAGTAATGAGTTTTTAGAAAAATCAATGACAGGAAAAGAATTCTCCTCACAGGAAATATATTTTCCAAGTTCTTCATAACTGTTTATAACCAACACGTTTTCGTCGTAGGGCAGGTTTACCCATCGGCAAGAGGGATCAGTCAGGGAGTATTCCGTAAAGGAAATATTTTGGGGATACTCTTTTTCAGGGTCAGGGTTGCAGGAAGATGCAACTCCTGCAAAAAGCAGCAAGGCTAATGTAATTTTTAATAAGAAAAGTTTCATAATGTTTCATGTTTTTAAGGGGACTCCTAAAATTATTTTTTACATTTTGATTTTTCCAAAAAGCAGAAGTCCGATAAAACTTTTCGGAAAAACTTTAATAAGTTGGCGCGAAGATAATAAATTATTACTTAGTAATAACAGCTCATAATAATAAGTAAGAATACTTCGTTCATATATTATTATTTTATTTAAAAAATAGATTATGAAAAAAATTTTATTATTTACCCTCCTTCTGGTTTTTGTTTCCTCAATTTTTGCACAAAAATTAAGTGTACTTATTGATTATAAATCTTATTGCACTTCTACCGGTGCGCCCTATTTGGAAATCTCATCCTTCGTAAATGGTCAAACCGTGATCTATGCCCCAACTGATAAAGGCAAATTTGAAGCAGAAGTTCGCATCACCGTACAAGCTTTTCAGAGCGATTCCTTGGTTGGCAAATTGGATTATATCTTGGTGAGTGAACAATTTGAAGATTCAATTGCTGCTACCAAACCCGATTTTGGAAATTTTCAAAATTTGCAATTGCCTAATGGTGAGTATTTACTGCAATTTTCAGTACACGACATCCATGCAGCAACAAAACCCATTTACTTTGCGGATATAGCTGTATTAAATTATAGCCACGACAAAGTATCTATTTCAGATATTTCTCTTTATCGAAATATGAGTAGAGAACCCAAAGGAGATATTTTCGACAAGTATGGTTTTTCATTAGAACCTCTGTTTTATGGATTTGTTCCCGAAAGTATGTACACCCTTCCTTTTTCGTGCGAAATCTATAATACAGATAAATTAGCTGAAAAAGAACAGCTTACCATTAAAAGTTACATTACCTGCTTTGAAAACAATATGATGCCTTACCCCGAAGCACGTCATACTGCGCAAGTTCCTGCTAAATCTGTGATAGTTGCATTCGGAGAAATCGGCATTTTTAAATTACCCTCCGGAAATTACAATTTAATTGTTGATGTTTTTAGCAAAGATTCTGTGTTGCTGGCAACAAATTCCTTTTTCTTCCAACGAAGCAATCCAACCATAAAATTACATTTGGAGGATTTTTCTGCCGTAAATGTTAAGAGTACTTTTGTAGATCAATTTAAAGATTCAATACAATTACTTGAATATGTGCGATTCTTATATCCAATCTCTACTCCCGTTGAAAGAGAATTTTATTCGGCAAGGATGATGCACTTAATCCCTCTGGAAATTTTACAGAAATTCTTTTATGCATTTTGGCTTAAAAGAGATCCTATAAATCCGGAAAATGCTTGGACAGCCTATCTTGCAAAAATAAAACATGTTGACAAGGAGTTTGGTTGTAAAATAATACAAGGCTACAGAACAGACAGAGGAAGGGTTTATTTACAGTATGGACCTCCTAACAGTATTTTTGAATCTCCTTTCGATTCTCACTCATATCCTTATGAAATTTGGCATTACTATTATTGTGTAGATCAATCGAATGTGAAATTCATTTTTTGGAATACTGACTTAGTATCAAATGATTACGAACTTCTTCATTCCGATAAACGAGGAGAAATGCAAGACCCATTTTGGCAAATTAAAGTAACACAACGTAAAACACCCATTTTTAATTTTGAGGAACGCACCCCTGAAAGTTATTTCGGAGGGAACCCAAAAGATGATTGGTTTAATCACAGATAAGCTATTCCCTAATATAAACTCTGGGTACCCGCCTCGAAATCGCTGTTAAAAGTTCATAAGAGGTTTTGCCGATGCAGGCGCTAATCTGTTCCATAGAATTTTCTGCATCGTAGATAATCACCTCATCTCCAATGGCAATCTCTAATCCTGATACATCAATCATGGTCATATCCATACAAATTTTTCCTACTATGGGGCACTTTTGGCGGTGAACCCGCATAAAACCCTTTCCGTTGCTGAGTTCCCGCGGTAATCCATCAGCATACCCCACCGGAACAATCGCGATTTGCATGTCTTGCAGAGCCTCAAAAGTTCGGTTGTAGCCAATCGTTTCTCCTTTTTTAACTTTCTTTAATTGTGTAACAACGCTTTTTAATGTAATTACAGGTTGCAGTTGCTGTTGCACTTCAGGCAGTGGACAGAAGCCATACAAACCCAAGCCCAGCCTTACCATGTCGAATTGCGCTTCGGGAAAACGAACAATGCCCGCCGTGTTCAAAATATGTTTTAAATACGAATAAGAAATCTGCTGGTCAATCTTATGACAAATGGCACCGTATTTTTCAATCTGTTTTTTTGTAAATGAATCCTCATTAACATCTTCAGAAGCAGCTAAATGTGAAAAGACAGAGGCGATTTTTAATTTTGAGCATCGGGTTACTAACTGTAACATTTCGTCTATTTCCTCCTCGTCAAATCCCAAGCGGTGCATGCCGGTATCTACTTTTATGTGAATGGGAAAACTTTCTATTTCAGGATAATGCTCTATAGTTGAAATTAATTCTTTTAAATAAAACAAATTATAAATCTCAGGTTCTAAATGATATCGAATCATCAAATCGAAACCGGTGTCTTCTGCGCCCAACACAATGATGGGTCGGGTAATGTTTCTTTGCCGCAGGTTAATTCCTTCATCGGTGTAAGCCACTGCCAGATAGTCAATTTGGTGATAGCACAACTCGTTGATGAGTTCAGCATCTCCCAACCCATACGACATGGCTTTCACCATCGCCATGGTTTTTGTCTCAGGACGAATGAATTTTTTGAAAAAATGCAAGTTTTGAATGATGGCTGAGAGATCTACCTGCAAAATAGTTTGGTGAGTTTTGAGTTGTAACGCCTGCACCACCCTTTCAAATTTGAAAGAACGTGCACCTTTCACCAAAACCGCTTCATTCCGAATGTTAACTTCGTCTAAATGAGCTAACAATTCGTTGGTTGTAGTATAAAAATGTTTTTCCATGACCGGAAAATACCCATAGTGTTTTCGCATTTCGCTTCCTACCACCACAATTTTTGTAATATTGTGATTGTCAAATATTTTTGACAATTCCATATATTCTTTTTCACCCCAATTCACCTGTTCAAAATCTGAAATAATCAATGTTTTTTTGGCAAACTGTGTTTGGTTTGACAAAAAATCTAAAGCAATTCGTAATGAATTGATATCTAAGCTGTACGTATCATTAATAATGATGGAATGATTCAATGCCTCCTTAATTTCCATACGCATGTTGAGTGGTGAAAGGAAACGCAGCAGCTTTGAAATATGGGAAAGCGAATAGCCCATAGACATTAATAACGCTGTGATATTCAGTGTGTTTTCTACAGAAGCGGCATCTGTAAACGGAATTTCAAGCCATTCAGGCGAATGAGAAAATTCAACAAGGGTAGCGTTTTGCAGTTGTTTCTGTGAAATGATTTTATAGTATGAATTCGATATTGTACCCCAAGATATTTTTTGCAAATGTGCATAATCCTGCTCCGCTAATATTTCTCTAATCAGCTGTTGATCATTATTATAAATTATAGATGATGCCGATTGAAACAACTTTAGCTTCTCTGTCAATTTCTCTTTGTCGTTTGCAAAAAAACCGGAATGAGCGTTTCCAATATTGGTTAAAATGCCAATATTGGGTTGTATCACAGCAGCCAGTTTTTCCATTTCATTTTTTTGTGAAATTCCGGCTTCGAAAATTCCAAAACTGTGATTACCATTCATTTGCCACACTGAAAAGGGAACGCCAATTTGGGAGTTATAACTGTTAGGGTTTTTTATTACAGAAAAGTCTTGCGACAAAATGGTAGCCAGCCACTCTTTTACAATGGTTTTGCCATTGCTGCCGGTGATGCCCACCACAGGGTAAGAGAACAGCTTCCTGTGTTCGGCAGCAATTTGTTGCATCGCCAAAACAGGATCATCCACCTGATAGAAATTGGCATTACAATCTTTATAATGTTCAATATCTTTGCTGACAATAAAATTGGCAACTTTTTGCTTTAATAAGTCGGAAATATACAAATGCCCATCATTTTTTGCAGTTTTGACGGCAAAAAAGAGCGTTTGTTCAGGAAATGTGATTTTTCTGCTGTCGAAAACCAATTCCGAAATACCCCTGTTGGGGGTGTAAACAAGCGTTTTTTTGGGTGTAATAATTTGTATGATTTGTTCCGGTAAAAGCATACTAAAGAACGGCTTGTCTGTTGTTTAAAATATCAATAGCCCAATAAATTGCATCTCTCATAGAGTCAGGAGAGGCAACATTTTTCCCTGCAATATCATATCCCGTTCCGTGTGCGGGTGAAGTTCTCACAACAGGCAAGCCGGCAGTGAAATTCACACCGTTTTCGTGTGCCAACAATTTAAAAGGAATCATGCCTTGATCGTGATACATTGCCAAAACAGCGTCAAACTGCGCGTACTGCCCTGAAGCAAAGAATCCATCTGCTGGAAAAGGACCAAATGCGTTAATATTTTGTTCAAAAGCCTGTTTAATAGCAGGTTCTAATATATTAATATCCTCTTTGCCAAAGAGCCCCTTGTCGCCTGCATGGGGATTAAAAGCAAGCACCGCAATTTTAGGATGGGTGCAAAGGAAATCTTTTTTCAACGAATGATTCAATATCTTAATTTTTCTTAAAACCAAATCAGTATTTAAGATTTTTCCGGTTTCACTAATTGCCGTATGGTTGGTAACGAATCCTATTTTAAGCAGTTCCGACACCATGATCATCATAGCTTCCGGCGCATTAAACTGGGTACTGAAAAACTCGGTGTGACCGGGAAATTTAAACGAGGAGGATTGCATGTTGAATTTATTGATGGGTGCAGTAACAATAGCATCTATCTGTTTGTTTTTCAAATCGGTGCAAGCAGTTGTGAGTGCCAGTTCCGCCATTTTTCCGGCAGATTCGGAGCTTTCTCCTAATGAAATCTTTATTTCCTCATCATTAAGGTTGATTAAGTTGGGTTTTTTGGGCGTAGCTTGCTGTGCATTTTTAATAAATTGAAAAGAAAATTCGTTCATTTCCAATGCTTTTCTGTAATAATTTGATGCTTTTGTCAAGCCATATACTAAGGGGGTACAGATTTCCATGATTTTGGGGTCTGCAAGCGCTTTCATAATCACCTCATAACTAATGCCATTAAAATCACCATGAGTGATACCTATTTTGTAAAGTTGATCCATATATATTTGTTAAAAAAATTCAATAGATAATAACGGTTTTTTATGCTTTTTCTTGTGGGGTAAAAAAAATGCACACAGATGCCACTGATTGAACAGATAGGCACATGTTTTATCCGTGAAAATCTTGTACCATCTGTATATTTTTAAAGAAAAAATCATAAAAGTTTTAGAATAGATGAGTAGGGTGCTACACTCAAATCTGAATACTCTTTTTGCAAATATTTAAAATATCCGTAGCAGGCAATCATGGCAGCATTATCTGTAGTTAAGGCTAAGGGCGGAATTGTGACCCGAAGGTTGTATTTATCAGCCAATTCCATCATTCTTTTGCGTAATTCGGAGTTTGCGGCAACGCCTCCGGAGAGGGCAAAATTAGTGCATTTGTATGTTTTCAGCGCCTTTTCCATTTTATCTGTGAGCGATTTGATAATGTGGAATTGCATGGAAGCTGCCAAATCATTTAAGTTTTCTGCAATAAAATTGGGGTTTTCTTTGAGTTGGTCGCGCACAAAATAGAGAAACGACGTTTTTAATCCGCTGAAACTGAAGTCTAAACCGGACAGTTTGGCAATAGAGAAAGAGAATCGTTTGGGGTTGCCCAGCTGAGCGAGTTTGTCAATGACAGGACCTCCCGGATAGCTCAGTCCCAACATTTTGGCAGCCTTATCAAAGGCTTCGCCGGCGGCATCGTCAATGGTTCTGCCCAGTATTTCCATTTTGAAATAGTTGTGCACCATGAGCAGTTGTGTATGTCCTCCCGAGACCGTTAAACAAAGAAAAGGAAATTCGGGTTTGGGCTTGTTTTCTTCGGTGTCTAAGAAATTTGCCAGCACGTGGGCTTGCAAATGATCTACCACGATAAGCGGGCAGTTCAGGCTCAACGCCATTCCTTTGGCGAAAGAGCTTCCCACCAGCAGTGAGCCGAGTAAGCCGGGTCCGTTGGTATAGGCAATTGCCGAAATCTCTTCTTGAGAAATGCCTGCCCTTTTCAGTGCGGTGTCCACCACCGGAATCATATTTTGCTGGTGCGCCCTCGACGCTAACTCGGGCACGACCCCGCCATATTCTGCATGGACTTTTTGTCCGGCAATGACGTTCGACAATATTTTAGTGCCGCAAATCACCGCCGCCGAAGTGTCGTCACAGGAAGATTCAATGCCGAGTATGTAGGGAAGGGTTGACATGATTTTTATAAATGATAGAGGCTGCAAAAGTATGGTTTTATTATTTCATCCCTTTTTTCAGCACAAAAAGGGAAAATTAATTCATTTTCCTTTTATACAAAAATAATTCTATATTCGCGCCCCAAAAAACCGATTATTATCCTTTGACTTAGAAAAGGAATTATTAATTGAAAATCAGTCTTTTGTAGGTGAAAACAAAAGGCACAAAACAAAAACAAAAACGTAAAATGAACACATTAAGCTACAAAACCATCGCTGCAAACGAGAAAATCGTTAAAAAGGAGTGGGTTGTTATTGATGCTCAAAATGAAGTTGTGGGTCGTTTGGCTACGGTTACTGCTCGAATTTTAAGAGGCAAAACCAAAACCTATTTCTCCCCCCATTTTGATTGCGGTGACAACGTGATTATTATCAATGCCGAAAAAGCAAGATTTACCGGCAAGAAATTGGAAGACAAGGTTTACGTGCGCCACACCGGCTATCCGGGCGGACAACGCTTTGCCACGCCCAAAGAATTATTGAAGAAAAACCCTATTGGAATCTTGGAACACGCTATCAAAGGTATGCTACCAAAAAACAAATTGGGTGCACAATTGTTCCGCAATTTGTATGTGTATGCAGGTCCCAATCATCCGCATGAAGGTCAAACTCCTAAAAACATTAACATTAACGAAATTAAGTAAGTATCATGGAAATAACCAACACATTAGGAAGAAGAAAAACCGCTGTTGCCCGTATCTATATGAAAAAAGGGAGCGGTATTATTACGGTGAACAACCGTGATTATAAAGAGTATTTCCCGTTGGCTACATTACAATATGTAGTAAC
>WQSU01000113.1 GCA_009787675.1 Lentimicrobiaceae bacterium | reverse complement strand
GCACCTCAATTCCGATTTCAGGAGCCGGGCCCTTAGCTCAGACGGTTAGAGCAGTTGACTCATAATCAATTGGTCGGGGGTTCAAGTCCCTCAGGGCCCACGTTAAAAATCAAGCACTTACGAAAACTTCGCAAGTGCTTTTTTCTTTTCCTACAAAAAAAACTACAAAATTTTGCACAAATAATCGAAAAAAAATCGACTATCTGTGTAAAATTTTGTATCTTTGCAAAAAATATGGATATGGATCACTTAGAACAATTTGGCATTGTACCGATAGATTCTGCGATTTTGCGGTCGTTGTTTCAGAACTATCATTTCCCAAAAGATAAGATTGCTTATCTTGAACACGCAGGGAAGTTAATCCGACTGAAAAGAGGAGTGTTTGTAGTATCGCCGAAAGTTAGCAGAAAAACACTTTCAACAGAACTTATCGCCAATCATCTCTACGGACCATCATACGTTTCATTGGAGACGGCTTTGCGATATTATGGATTGATTCCCGAACAAGTATATACCATTCGTTCGATGACATCTAACCGCTCGAAGAAATTTGAAAACACAATCGCAAATTTTGTATACACAACGGTTAGCAAAGACTATTATTCTATCGGGATTAAACAACAAGTAGAAAATGATTGTACGTTTCTGATTGCCACGCCAGAAAAAGCGCTGTGTGATATGATTGTGGCTACACCGTATCTCCAAATTCAATCTATGGTTGCTTTGCGATCTTATCTCGAAGAGGATTTGCGTTTTGATATGTCCGCCTTGGAAAAAATGAATGTTGATATTATTAAGCAATGTATCGAAACAGGAAAGAAAAAAAACTCCTTATCGCTATTACTAAAATTACTACAACGATGAATATTTTTGAACAAATGCTTTCGCGATATACCGTTCAAACTCGCGAACAACAGATAAATGCTACTCATGAGGTGATGCAAGAAATTGCACTTGCAGGATTATATCGTAGTGGTTTTTTCGACAAGGCTGCTTTTTATGGTGGTACTTGTTTGAGAATTTTTCATAACCTGCCACGTTTTTCGGAAGATTTGGATTTTTCTCTTATTGCCAAAAATGAAACGTTTGATTTAGAACATTACTTTCCTGCCATTGTCGAAGAATTTAAAGCTGCGGGACGTGATGTGGTCATCGTTCGAAAGGATAAGAAAACGGAAACAACCATAGAATCTGCTTTTTTGAAAGACAACACAACGATGTACGATATTCAATTTCAAACGGAGAAAAATATTAAAATCAAAATCGAAGTAGATACTGACCCACCACTTGGATTTTCTACAGAGCAGAAATTATCTTTAATGCCGTTTTCATTTATGACACGCTGTTTTTCGTTGCCGGATTTGTATGCAGGAAAGATGCATGCCCTATTATTCCGCAATTGGAAAACCCGTGTAAAAGGTAGAGACTGGTTCGATTTTGAGTGGTATGTGCGTCATAATGTCCCGTTGAATTTCGAGCATTTGCAAATTCGCACCAAAGAATTCAATGGTTCAGACATGAGCAAAGAAGCATTTGTTGAACTGTTGAAAGAGAGATTTACAAGCACAAACATTGACTTAGTAAAACGTGATATTTTACCCTTTATTCAAACGCCAAAAGATATAGAGATTTGGTCAAATGATTATTTTTTACAGTTGGCTGAGAGGATTGTGTATTTGACAGATCATCAAATGTTTTTGCGTCGAGGATTTCGATAGTTGAGAAATTGTATTTTTGTGGTCAAAATTTAAAAATTAGGAAAAAAATAAATCAAAAATGAAGATATAACAATATTTTGTTATATTTTGTTATATCTTTCAGAATTTCGTATCTTTGTACAAAAAAACTCTCACATGGTAACCCAAAGCGAACAAATTTTAGAAGATGGCTTGATAGAGACGTTGAAAGAAATGAGCTATGAATACGTTTCTATCAAAGACGAAGCGGATTTATTTGATAATTTCAAAACGCAACTTGAAAAGCATAATCAAAAAGAATTGGCGTCAGTCGGCAAAACTTCTTTTACAGACAAAGAGTTTGACAGAATTCGTATTCATCTTGAAGGGGGAACACGCTTTGAGAAAAGCAAAAAATTGCGAGATTTATTTCCTCTTGATACTGACGATGGCAAACGTGTTTGGGTAGAATTTTTGAATAAAAATAAATGGTGTCAAAATGAGTTTCAAGTGGCACGACAAGTTACGGTTGAAGGACGATATAAAAGCAGATACGATGTTACGATTCTCATCAATGGATTGCCGTTGGTACAAATCGAGTTGAAAAAAAGAGGAATAGAACTAAAAAAAGCGTATGATCAAATTCAGCGTTATCATAAAACCTCGTTTCACGGCTTGTTTGACTACATTCAACTGTTTGTTATTTCAAACGGTGTTAATACTCGATATTTTGCCAACAATCCAAATGCAGGATATAAATTTACATTCAATTGGACTGATGCGGAGAACGTGCCTTTCAACGATTTGAATATGTTTGCTCATTTTTTCCTCGAAAAATGTAATTTGGGGAAAATGATCAGTAAATATACCGTATTGCACGAAGGCGAAAAATGCTTAATGGTGCTTCGTCCTTATCAATTTTATGCGGTGGAGCGTATATTGGACAAGGTCGAAAACACCAATAAAAACGGCTATATTTGGCATACAACTGGAGCAGGCAAAACTTTGACATCTTTCAAAGCAGCTCAATTGGTATCGGAAATAGATGGTGTTGATAAAGTTTTGTTTGTTGTAGATAGACGTGATTTGGACACTCAAACAAAAACGGAATATGATGCTTTTGAAAAGGGTGCAGTTGATGGAACTGACAATACGCAAGAACTTATCAAACGATTGAGCGGAAATTCAAAAATAATCATTACAACGATTCAAAAACTGAACAACGCTATAACAAAGGACTATCACAACAAACATTTGCAAAAAATTCGAGATAAAAAAATTGTGATGATTTTTGATGAATGCCATAGAAGTCAGTTTGGAGATTATCATAAAAACATTACCAAATTTTTCAGCAACTTGCAATTGTTTGGTTTTACAGGAACGCCTATTTTTAGAGAGAATGCAGACAAACATACAACAGCAGAAATTTTTGGAGACTGTTTGCATCGCTACTTAATCAAAGATGCTATTGCAGACGAAAATGTGTTGGGTTTTTTGGTTGAATATTACAAAGGCAAAAATGAAGAGGGTTATGCGAAAGAAACCCGAATGAAAGAAATCGCCCAATTCATTCTCACAAATTTCAACAAATCTACATTTGACGGAGAGTTCAACGCTTTATTTGCGATACAGTCTATTCCGGATTTATTGCAATACTACAAAATATTCAAAGAACTTGATCCAAAAATCAAAATTGGTGCAGTCTTTACTTATGCTCCTAATGCCAGTCAAGACGATGAGTTAACAGGAATGAATAAAGGCTTTGCCAACGAAAAAGTTGATAGAGATGAGTTGCAAGCCATAATGGACGACTACAACAAAATGTTTGGGACGGCTTTCACATCTGATAATTTCGGTGCTTATTACGATGATGTGAATGAGCGAATGAAAAAGAGAAAACCAAAGATGGAGCCGTTGGATTTGGTGTTGGTTGTTGGAATGTTTTTGACCGGTTTTGATGCCAAGAAATTGAATACACTTTACGTTGATAAAAATATGGAATATCACGGACTGTTGCAAGCATTCAGCCGTACAAACCGTATTCTCAATGAAAAAAAGCGTTTTGGAAAAATCATTTGTTTCCGAGATTTGAAAGACAACGTAGATGCTTCAATAAAACTATTTAGCAATAATGAACCAAATGAGTATATCATTCGTGATCCCTTTGAAAAAGTAAAGAAAGATTATAATGCTTTGGCACAAAATTTCAAAGAAAAATATTCGAATGTAGATGCTATAGATTTGTTGCAGAGTGAATATGATAAAAGAGATTTTGTGTTGGCGTTTCGAGAGATTATCAGGAAAAGAGCCGAAATACAGATTTACGAAGACTTTGATGCGAGCGACGAAGATTTTGTGATGTCGGAGCAAGAGTATATGGACTTTCGCAGTAAGTATTTGGATATGGTTATTCCTATCACAAGCCCTCCGACAGATCCACCTGGAGTTACAGACCCTGGCGTCTTTNCTCANGAGCNNGGTCTTGAAGGCATTGATTTTTGCTTAGAATTACTTCACAGCGATATCATAAACGTAGCTTATATACTTGCTCTGATTGCAGATTTGGATCCTTCGAGTGCCGATTATCTTGAAAAGCGAAAGCAAATTATCGACACGATGATCAAAGATTCTGTGATGAGAAATAAAGCTAAACTGATAGATGGTTTTATTCGTCAAAACATAGATGATGACAGAGAAAATTTTGAGAAATCAAAAGCCGATGGTTCTATGGATTTAGAAAGCCGACTTGAGCAATATATTGCCGAGGCACGTAGCAGATCCGTTAACCTTTTAGCTTTCGAAGAAGATATTGACGAAAGTGCGTTGCAGAAATTTCTTTCTGAATACGATTTTACACAACGAGAAAAACCCGAAATACTACAAAGGGCAATCAGCAAAAAGAAAATCAGCTTTATGGAGCGAAGAAATTTGCAAAAAAGAATTTTGGAAAAACTCCGAACAATCATAGAACTATTTAACTGGGAATAACAAATAAAATATTATGAGCGAAGAATTACAACAGCGGTTACGTGCCCAACTATGGGCGGTTGCAAACGCATTAAGAGGAAATATGTCGCCAAGCGATTTTATGTACTTTTCATTGGGATTTATTTTTTACAAATATCTTTCAGAAAAAGTTGAAATGCACATCAACGAGGAGTTGAAGCAAGACAAGCTCACGTTTAAAGATGCGTGGAAAAGCAAAGACAATGACTTGAAAAATGGCATCAAAGAAATGTGTGTGCAAGAATTGGGATATTTTATAGAACCGGAATATCTTTTTTCTACGATTATCGCACTAATCGAAAAGAAAGAAAATATACTTCCTGCATTGGAACGCTCTTTGAAGAAGATTGAAGATAGCACCATTGGTCAAGAAAGCGAAGACGATTTTGGCGGTTTGTTTTCTGATATTGATTTGGCATCGCCAAAACTGGGCAAATCGGCGGACGATAAAAACAAACTGGTTTGCGAGGTACTGACCGCTCTTAACGGAATAGATTTTGGTTTGCGAGAGGCTCACGACATTGATATTTTGGGCGATGCCTATGAATATATGATTAGTCAGTTTGCCGCAGGTGCTGGCAAAAAAGCAGGAGAATTTTACACGCCACAAGAAGTTAGCGAGATATTGGCAGAAATTGTAACGACAGGAAAAACTCGACTGAAAAATGTGTATGACCCNACTTGTGGTAGCGGTTCGNTGTTGCTAAGAACTGCAAAAAGTGGCAAAGCCGATGTGATGTTTGGGCAAGAAAAAAATCCAACAACATTCAATCTTTGCCGAATGAATATGCTGTTGCACGGGATTAAATACAAAGATTTTGATATTCGCAATGGCGACACCTTAGAGGCTGACGAATTTGAAGACAAACAATTTGATGCGGTTATCGCAAATCCGCCATTTTCGGCAGATTGGAGTGCGTCCGACAAATTCAACAATGACGACCGTTTCAGCAAAGCAGGCGTGTTAGCCCCTAAATCGAAAGCTGATTATGCGTTTATTTTGCATATGATACATCACTTGGACGAAAGTGGAACGATGGCTTGCGTTGCTCCGCACGGCGTGCTTTTCAGAGGTGCATCGGAAGGCAAAATTCGTCAATTTTTGATTGAAAAGAAAAATTATATTGATGCAGTTATTGGTTTGCCGGCAAATATTTTTTACGGGACGAGCATTCCCACGTGCATTCTCGTGATAAAAAAATGTCGAAAAGAAGACGACAATATTTTGTTTATTGATGCAAGCAAAGAGTTTGAAAAAGTAAAAACACAAAACAAGTTACGCCCTGAACACATCAAGAAAATTGTAGACACTTATCGCAATCGTACAGAAATAGAGAAATACAGCTATTGTGCCTCGCTAAAAGAAATCAAAGAAAACGGCTACAATCTGAATATTCCTCGTTATGTAGATACGTTTGAAGAAGAGGAGCAAATCGACATTCACGCTGTGATGAGCGACATCAAAGCATTGGAAACAAAACGAACAGAATTAGACAAAGAAATTGAAAAGTATTTGAAAGAGTTGGGATTAGTTGCATAATTTTGAAAAGAAAAATCACAATGAAAAAAGATAGAAAAAAAGTCGTTAATGTTCCAAATTTGAGATTTCCAGGGTTTCAAGATAATTGGACAGATACAGACTTGGGTAGTATTCTAAAAATAGGAAATGGAAAAGACTACAAGCATTTGAGCGAAGGCGATATTCCTGTATTTGGAACTGGTGGGTATATGACTTCTGTTAATGATTTTCTTTATGATGGCGAAAGTGTTTGCATTGGTAGAAAAGGAACTATTAATAAGCCGTTTTATTTTAATGGAAAATTCTGGACTGTTGATACATTATTTTACACTCATTCATATAAAAATGTTTTCCCNAAATTTCTTTTTTATGTTTTTGAACAAATAAATTGGCTGAAATACAATGAGGCATCTGGTGTTCCAAGTTTGTCAAAAAGCACGATAGAAGATATTGTTGTTTCAATACCAAATTTTTTAGAACAAGAGAAAATTGCTAAATTTCTATCTTTGCTTGACGACCGCATTTCGACCCAAATGAAAATAATTGAGAAAATGGAATCCTTAATCAAAGGGCTTTGCAAGTTTTATCATAGTTTAGCTGAAAAAACAGAATATAGTGTTGCCGACTTAGGAATTCATTTTGGCACAATGAATTTAGCCAAAGAAGATTTGTCTGAAAGCGGAAAAGAATGTATTTTGTACGGAGAGTTATTTACAAAATATCATTGTGTTATAGATAAGATAGAGAGTTTTACAAAATGCGAGAGTTTTGAAAAATCATTAAGTAAGGGGAATGATATATTATTTCCTGCTTCAACAACTGTTGATTCACTATCTTTAATTTCACCTTCGGCACTTAGTATAAAAGATGTGATTTTAGGTGGCGATATGTTTGGAATACATTTACACAAAAAATTTAATAATGAGTATGTAAGTTATGTGATGAATTATATCTACAAAAAAGATTTGGCAAAATATGCACAAGGAAGTACGATAATCCATTTATATTACAACAACATAAAAAATGTCAAAATACTGCTACCGAGTCTAACCGAGCAGGTATTTTTGACAGATTTAATGCGGTTGTTGAGAAGTAAGATTTCTAACGAATACAATATACTTTCTGCATACCAAAAACAAAAAGTATTTTTTTTAAATCAGATGTTTATATAAATAAATTGCAGAGCAAATGCTCTTTCTGTTCTGCATATTTTTCCAGTACTTTCCTTTCAATCCCTAACTTTTCGTCTATTGTTGATAACACAGACGCTATTTCTTTTTGTTTCTCAAATGACGGACGATAAATATATTCGTGTCCATAATCTTTGAAGTAAATATGCGGAATACCTGAACCGACTTTATATTTGTCAAAATTAAATAATTGCAAGCAGTAATACATATACTTCAATGAGGTTTTATCTTTGGGAGTAAGATAATTCAATGTTCCTGTTACAGAATATTTACCTTCTGCATATTGCACTCTGCCAACACTTGCACCATCTTTAATGATAAGTATAGCGTCTGTATTTATTGTGTTTTCATTCATATATCCGATTACTCCAATAGCACCATACACAGGATATTTTCCATCGTTATTCTCGGGAATCATACTTTCCATAAGCGTAGAGGAAAAGCAATTTAAGCAATCTTTTATTTGAATGTTTGCTTTTCCATTTTTAATAAGAGAATGTGCAACCCCTTTGATTAAGGATTCTAATTTTTCAATTATTTTCATTTGGGTCGAAATGCGGTCGTCAAGTAACGATAAGAAATCAGTTATTTTTTTCTGTTCGA
>WQSU01000112.1 GCA_009787675.1 Lentimicrobiaceae bacterium | reverse complement strand
CGTCGCTGCCCACGCCCTCAGCGCCGAGCGCCGCTTTTGTGAAGTTAGTCGCCATGGAGAAGAAATACACAAGACCTGTATCTTTCGTACACAAAATGGAGGTCATTTCAGTATCCGGAATATTGACGTTGTTGATTGTTACATCCGCCATTGCACCGTTGGAGAGTTCGTTCACTTTCTCCATCATGGAAACAGGGTCGAGGGCATTTCCTACAAACACTTCATCGCAGAAGCCCAATTTTTCCAAACGGTCAGCAGATTTTGGGCTGCCGCACATTCCCAGCACTTTTCCGGTAATTCCTACCCTCTTCTTCGCTTCGTAGCAGCAAAGCATGCCTGATTTTCCGCCGGCGCCAATAATTAACACAATATCACCGGGTTTGCATAATTTTGCGGTTTGTGCGGGAGCTCCGGCAACGTCCAATGCCGACAATGCCAACGTTTCGGGCATATCTTTCGGAATTTTAGCATAGATACCGCTTTCAAACAGAATGGCTTTCCCTTCAATATCCACTTGGTCAATCTCATCGCGAATCTCTTTAATCTTGTCAATGCGCAATGGAGTTAAAGATAGAGAAACTAATGTTGCTATTTTATCGCCCTCTTTGAGATTTATTTTTCCTTTAAGCGCATCGCCTATTTTTTCAACAGTGCCGAGCAGCATACCGCCTGATCCTGTCCATGGGTTACGATGTTTACCCTGTTTTGCCACAATGTCGAACATGATCTCTTTAATTTTCTCGTGATCGCCTCCGGCGCGAGTTTTAATATCGGTGAAAGAAGCAGAATCCACGTTCAAAGTTTGTACATCAATCAAGATTTCGTTGTCCCAAATTTCATCCATATTATTGTCAATTTTATTTGCCGGCTGTGGCAAAACGCCTTTCGGCTCAATCACGCGGTGCGTGCCATACTTATTTCCTTTTTTTTGCATAGTTATAAATTTTTTAGGGTTAAAAATCAAGGCGCAAATATAGAAAAAATGATAAAAAAATTTGACATCATTTTTAAAAAAAGCTATTTTAGCGCTTTAAATAATAAATTACTTTCTCAATTAATTAGATAGAAATCACCCATTATGCAAACTCTATACAAAAATATCCGCATTGTTGATGACACTCAAGATTTTATTGGGTGCATCCTTGTTGAAAACGGCATCATCACCAAAGTTGCCGAACAGATTGATGAACCTGCTTTTGAAATTTTAGGCGCTTATTGGATTTACAACAGTAACTTCGTGGTGCGTGATTTTACTGGTGAAGAGGTTGTCCTCATGCCGGCATTCACTGATTTGCACGCCCATTTCCGCGACCCCGGTTTTACCCACAAGGAGGATTTAGAAACAGGTTGCCAAGCCGCCATAAAAGGAGGTTACACTGCTGTGAATCTGATGCCCAATACCTTACCTGTGTGCAGTTCCCTAAAACAGGTGCGAGAAATTGAAGAACGCGCCCGAAAGATTTCAGAAATCACCGTAAATCAAACATTAAGCATGACGAAAGATTTGGAGGGTGTAGATTTTAATCATCTGAAAAAATTGGAAAAGAATGAAATCCTTTTTGTTACAGATGATGGCAAGGGGGTGCAGGATGACGCCGTAATGAAACGTATTTTTGAAATATGTAAAGAAAAGAATATCACCGTAATGTCTCACGCGGAAGATGCAAAATATAGTGCAACGGATATGAGAAAGGCAGAGAATGAGATGACGAGACGGGATATTGAGTTGTTTAAGGAGGTAACGGGAAAGGGCGGTGGAAAGCAGAAAGCAGAAAGCAGAATGGAGATGGGGGGATTGCATTTTTGTCATGTGAGTACGAAAGAGGCGATGAAAATGGTGGTGGAAGCTCAGAATGAAGGATTTAATGTTACTTGTGAGGTTACACCGCACCATCTTTTTACGACCGGAGAGGCGGCAAACCACTATCGCGTTAACCCACCGCTAAGAGAACAGGAAGATATTGATACTCTGATAGAAGCGATACAAAACGGGAACGTGCTTGCCATTGCTACCGATCATGCGCCACACACTGCTGAAGAAAAGGAAAAGGGAGCGCCCGGAATGATTGGCTTGGAGTTGGCTTTTCCTTTATGTTATACTAAATTGGTGAAAGGTGGTTTTTTAACACTTTCACAATTAGTGAAATTGCTCTCCACCAATCCCTCAGCCTTCATGAAACTGAACAAAGGTAAAATTGTTGAAGGTATGAATGCCGAGTTTGTCATTGCCGAACTGAACAGAGAATTTAAGATTGATGTGGCTCCTATGGCGTCAAAATCGAAAAATACACCGTTTAATGGGGTAGCTGTTTTTGGAGAAATTATAGAAACAATTTTTTAAACTTACAACAAATCAACCTTATACTCTATCGGAAGTTTCAAATTCCGGATAAAATCTTCAGGATCAATCTTGTAATGATGATTTGCAAAATCGGAATTAAACACGTTGTTGGTCTCCATAATGCGCAATTCTAAAGGCGTTTTTCCTTTCGATTTTTCTATGGCTTCCTTGAGCAGATAGGCAATTTTTCCATTAATATCTTTGATATTTAACACAATACGTACTTGTTTGCAGAGTTTATCAAATGCTTCATCTAAATAAAAGATATTCACGGGTTTGATGTCAAGATTTTTTGGGAGGTTTGGGTCTTTTCTAAACCGCTCTTCCGCACGGGCAGTGATAAAAAGCTGTTTTCCAACCACAAAGAGATGTTTGTATTTTGTAAAATCTTCAGAAAAAAGCATCATCTCATAAGTTCCGTTTTCATCTTCAAGGGTAATACGTCCGTAGTCTTTGCCTGTTTTAGTGATGCCCTGTTGAACAGCAGAAACAATGCCGGCAAACTTGGCGGCTTTTGCCAAAAACTTCTCCTTTTCTTCCTGTTTATTTAGCGAATCGCAATCGGTATTGCAATAATTTTGAATGATCGTTTTGTAATTGTCCAAAGGATGCCCTGAAATATAGAAACCTGCCGTCTCCTTTTCATATCTCAATTGTTCAATGGGGTTCCAAGGCTCACAAACAGGTAGTTGCGGAAGCGCTTCTTCGTGCATATCGGGGGCATCATCAAAAATGGAAGTTTGCTGTTGTGTGTTTGCGTTATTTTCGCGGGCAGCCCAAAGCAGGAGTTTTTCCAAGAAAGTCATTTTTTCATCCTTGTCAGTATGGAAAAACTGCGCCCTGTGCACTCCGGAAAAAGCGTCAAATGCGCCTGCATACACCAATGCTTCCATGTTTTTCTTATTACAATTCTTTGAATTAACACGTTTAATAAAATCGAACAGGGTTTCAAATTTGCCATTTTTTTCCCGTTCTTCAATAATGAAACCGATAGCAACGCCGCCAATCCCTTTAAGCGCTGCCAACCCAAAACGGACATCGCCTGTTTTATTTACAATAAACTCAACATCAGACTCATTAATATCTGGAGGCAAAATGCGAATACCGGTTTGCAAACCATCTTCAATAAATTTCTTGATATTATCCATTTTATCAAGGTTGTTGGTCAAATTGGCTGCCAAAAACTCTGCAGGATAATGTGCTTTCAGATAGGCGGTTTGATAGGCAATGAGGGCGTAACAAGTGGCGTGTGATTTGTTAAAAGCATACTCTGCAAACTTCACCCACTCTTCCCAAATTTTTTTCAAGATAATGGTATCATGTCCCTGTTGCTCACCGCCATAGAGAAACTCTTTTTCCATATCTTTCATTACTTTCATGATCTTTTTTCCCATCGCCTTCCGAAGCGTGTCGGCTTGTCCGGGGGTAAATCCCGCCAACAATCTTGAAAGCAACATTACTTGCTCCTGATAAATGGTAATACCGTAAGTATCATCCAAGTAGGTTTCCATTACAGGGATGTCGTACTCTATTTTTTCTTTGCCATGTTTTCTATTGATGAATGAGGGGATTTTATCCATGGGACCCGGTCGATACAAGGCAACCATAGCAATCACATCCTCAAAACGTTCGGGCTTGAGGTCTATTAAATATTTTCGCATACCGGGACTTTCCAACTGAAAGATACCGGTAGTATCACCTTGACTCAAAAGCTGGTATGTTTTCTCATCATCCAATGGAATAGTGTCAATATCAATATCAATATTAAAACGTTTTTTTATGTTTGTCAATGTACTGCTTATGATATTCAGCGTTTTAAGTCCTAAAAAGTCCATTTTGAGGAGTCCAGCATCTTCTACCCATTTTCCTTCAAATTGAGTAACGGGGATTTCACTGTTTTTTGAGGTACTCAAAGGGATTTGAGAAATCAGGTCTTCTTTTCCAATAATGACGGCGCAGGCATGCACGCCGGTTTGGCGCACCGTACCCTCCAGATCTTGGGCAAAATGAAGCGTTTTTTTCACCAACTCTTCGCCGGAATCGAGCGCTTTTTTTAATTCGGGAACCTCTTTGTATGCCATTGCCAACGTAGCCCCCACTGCTTCGGGAACCAACTTTGACAAGCGGTCGCTTTCAGATAAAGGCAATTTCAACACTCGTGCGCAATCTTTAATGGAGCCACGTGCCGCCATTGTTCCAAAAGTAACAATTTGAGCCACTTTTCCGGCTCCATACTTATCAATAACATAATCAATTACCTTTTCGCGTCCCGAGTCATCAATATCAATATCCATATCGGGGAGGGATATTCGGTCTGGGTTTAAGAAGCGTTCAAACAGCAGACGATATTTGATGGGGTCAACGTTCGTAATATTCAAGCAATAGGCTAATATTGAACCAGCTGCGGAACCACGTCCGGGACCAAAACGGATGCCCATTTTTCTTCCTGCGTTTATAAAATCCCATACAATGAGAAAATATCCGGGGAAGCCCATTTTTTTCACTGTTGTCAATTCAAATTGAATACGTTCCACTATTTCATCAGTTAAAACGTCCCACCTCTTATTTGCGCCTTCAAAAACCAAATGTTCTAAATAATGAAATTCATCTTTAAATCCTTCGGGAACCGGAAATTTTGGAAGCAATACATCCATTTTCAATGAAATGGTGTCAATTTTGTTTACTAACTTTTGAACATTTTCAATGGCTTCGGGGTATTCTGCAAAGAGTTCCGTCATTTCTTGAGTTGTTCTCAAGTATTCCTGTCCTGTATATGCCATTCCCGTATCGGTATCCGAGTCTTGAACCGCAGCGTCGGTGTCTTGAAGGTTTTTTCCAGTATTTAAACAAATTAACAAACGATGCGCTTCATAATCCCCTGCCTCAACATAATGCACATCGTTAGTAGCTATATATGGCGTCTTACATATTTCAGAAAGTTGTTTAATGGCTTTATTTACTAATCGTTGCGCCGCATGTCCGTTGCATTGCATCTCTAAATAATAGTCGTTCCCAAAAATCTTTTTATATTTTTCTACTACTTTAATGGCATTATCCAAATTCAAAAACTGAGGTGCTAAATCTTTGTCATCGATAGGATTGTCAGCCATAATCATTTTCGCTACTTCACCACCGAGACAAGCGGAACAGGCAATCAGACCTTCCGCATATTTCTCCAGCAACTCCATATCAACACGTGGGGTATAGTAAAAACCTTCAATAAATGAGAGTGTTACAATTCGGGAAAGATTTCTGTATCCTGTCCAGTTTTTTGCTAAGAGAATCAGATGTCGCCCGCCGCGATCTTCTTTCACGGTTTTATCTTTGTCAAAACGGGAGCGTTGTGCCACATACACTTCACAGCCCACAATGGCTTTAAATTTATCTTCTTTATTTTCAAGATTTTTATTAAATTTTTCAACTTCTTCTACAAATTCAAACGCGCCATACATATTTCCGTGATCGGTAATTGCCATAGCACGCTGTCCATCATCGTAGGCTTTCTTAATCAGTTTTTTTATTTTGGCAAGTCCATCCAAAATAGAATATTCGGAGTGTACATGCAGGTGTGAGAAAGTACTCATAATGAAACCCAGTTCTACTTTTTAATCATTTTATGAATTGTTTTTTCGCCATTTTGGCTTTCTATTATTACGAAATAAATTCCGTTTGAAAGCCCTTGAGTTGAGATTGTTTTGCCATCATAAGTTACTGTTTCAGCAATTTTTCCGGTTGCTGATGTAATTACAACACTCCTTATCTCAGAAGGATTAGTAATTCTGATCTCATTTGTAAATGGATTAGGATAAAGTAAAGCATTGTTTATTGAGATGTTAGCTACTCCCTCTTTACTTTTTAGCGGTACATTTATGGTCATTGATCCGTTAATAACTTGAGTCTTGTTATAGATTTCATAATCAGGATGAAAGACTGTGTATTCGTAACTTCCTTCTTCTATTTCTACTTCAAAACTATCCAATACAACACCATTAAATGTAATTACTGCATCAGGGACAGGCAGTTCAGTTTTAGCATCAAATACGTAAAATGTTATGAGGTAAGTTGGTTCAAAATTACAGTCAACCGGTTGATTGTTGTCAATTGTACCGATAATTGTGCCGCATTTGATGATCGTTCCGTTATTGGTAACTATACCGTTAACAGTAAGTGTTTTTCCTTCAGGTATTGTTAATGTTTTTCCTTCCGGTATCACAAGTGTGTATAGTAGTGGTATTTCAAGATCATCAGTTATTTCAACGGTTCCGAATAAAAGTCCTGATAAACTGTTAAAAAGAATTCCATTTACAACGCCACTGATATCTGTTTGTGTTCCATTGTATGTTCCCAATGATGAAGCAAATGCAACTCCATTATTTTCCATAACCAGTTTACCACCGTATGAGGAAG
Organism: Lentimicrobiaceae bacterium; assembly: GCA_009787675.1. Lineage (GTDB taxonomy): Bacteria > Bacteroidota > Bacteroidia > Bacteroidales > WCHB1-69 > WRNX01. The sequence goes on along the minus strand of WQSU01000112.1, from coordinate 1,259 downwards.
CGCTCCCTCCTCCAATTCCGGCAGCGCCCGATTCGGAGGCAGTACTTGCATTCACTACGCCGCCATTAATGGTAACTTTACTGCCAAAACCGCCAATACCTTCATAGAAAAAGAAGATGATACCGGCGCCGCCACCGCCAATACCGGCGCCATCATGATAGGATCCACTTGAAACTGAGGTTGCTGATACGGTACCTCCGTTGATTGTAATTGTGCCACTATTCTCACAGAAAGCGCCGCCAATACCCGCACTGCCATATTCGCCTCCTCTTACATTCAAACTCCCGGTGCCGTCTATGGTAAGCATTGCGCCATCAGGCACTTGTATGCCTGCTTTACTTCTTGTTGACATTATGGTGTTCACTCCCTCAATGGTTAAATTTACTTCAGCGCCGGAGTTAATCATAAGCGGCGTTTGATAATTGCCAACCCCTGTGATAGAGGCATTATTGAGGGTAATGTCTGCCATAGCGTTATTGGCAACTTCAACACGTCTTTGGCTTGAATTGGCTCCTGTAATAGTTACCTCAGCTCCATCTAAAATTTCATATACATTGTTGGCATATACCCATCCCTCGCCTACAGAAGAGGGACTTGAATTGCTCAAATTAATATTGTTGTCAACCGGAGTATAAGCTACAGGCGCACTTCCGGTAACTGTACCGTTGATTGTTCCTGAGTTTACATTTAATATGGAGCCATTATTGATTAACGTTCCATTAATGGTAATGTTAGAATAATTAACTATTGTACCGTTATTGATCAAGGTTATACCGGTGGGTATTGTTATTGATTTTCCTTCGCCAACAGTCATAAGATTGGTATTTGGGACAGTTGTATTAAATTCTAATGTATAGTTGTTGTTTCCATACCAGTGGGTAGCATTACGGGCAACAAGTATGCCTCCGGTTTTATTATCGAGTCTCATGTCGGAGACACTTGTCGTAAAAATAATTGGATTTCCTGTCATGGTAAAGGTTCCTATTTCGTTTGCGCCGCCGTTGCCAATTCCCTTAGCAGATTCATTTCCGGGAAGTGCAATGATTGAACCGCCGTTGATTGTGATATCTCCATTTGCGTATGCAGCGCCGCTTCCAATACCTGCTCCGGCAGCGCCTATCCAACTGCTGTTATCTCCTTTAGCGTAGATAGTTCCTCCATTGATGATAATGGCGCCGCAAGGACCCCAATCCCATAATCCGCCTCCAATTCCTGAACACTGCCATCCACCCGTTGCCGAGAGAGTTCCATTGCCGTCT
>WQSU01000111.1 GCA_009787675.1 Lentimicrobiaceae bacterium | reverse complement strand
GCCGCCATACACCATGTTGATGGATGCCACTTCGCTTTCAGCTTGCAGCACCACCATACCGGTTTTTTCGTAGGGATTTTCCACCATTAAGTGTTCCAAAATTTCCGATTGCGGCGTAATGGGATAGCCGAAGTAGCCATCGCAGCCACAGCGAATTGCACCTTCGGCAATCGCTTCATTTCCTTTCATTAGTTTTAACTCTTTCATATTTATATTATGTTTAATTATTGATTGATTTATCTATTTCACAATTAACTTTTTACTCTCATACCCGATCTTTACCACATAAAAGCCCTTGGAAAGATTCGAAATATCTATCTGCATCTTATTACTGTTTATAGGGAACGATTTAATAAGCCCTCCTTTTAGATCAAAGAATTGAGCGTTAATATTTTGCATGGTTAAAGCTTCGCCTGTTAGTGCTATCTCCAAATAGTTATTTGCCGGATTGGGGTACATCGTGAACAAACCGGTCGTTTTTTCCACGTCATTCACAGCATATACGATTTCGTTGCTATAAGTAAACGTAACCTGTTTGTCGTGTATTGTAATATCTGTGATTGACAGATCGTTAACGGTTGTTCCATCGGTCAGGAAAGGTGGCGGGTTGCTATTAGCATTGAATGTTGTTCTATCACTTGGACCAAAATGTGCGCGTGCAATCGTCCCATTTTGTGTAGGCGAATACCCATCGGGTCGAAAAATATAGACTTCGTCAAAAATATCATCATTGGGATTATATCCTGCATTGCCGTTCCAGTTTGTATTGATTCTATAGATCAGTAACCCTGTTCCATTGTTATAACATTTATCAAAAGGATCGGTGGCATCTCTAAATTCCAGCACAAAAAACTGATCAGGATCGGAAGTAGGGATTTTGTAACCCACATCTCCCAATCCGGTTCCCACAGAATTAAGGGTGTAGGTACCGGGCTGAATTACTTTAGGTTCATTCAACCAATTCCCATATTTCCATTTCATATATGCGCCTGATTGCTGGGGCGGATTAGGATTGTTTTCCATAATATCCCATTGACCTACAGGTTTTAAATTGGTGCCATTATGATAATGATACAAGTCGGGATAACTTAATGAGTGTTGCATTTCGTGACTTAAAACGGCAGTGTTGAAATAACCGCTGGCGCCCTCTAACATAAAGTTATAATCCCATACGCGATAGCCGTGAATAGATGCTGCTTCTGATTCTGAATGTAACGACCAACGGTGGGGCCAAAGCAATGTTGACCAAGCACCCACATTGCCTTTCACCACAAAACAAACATTATCCACAAATCCATCGCCGTTATAATCAAGGTCAATAGATGTTGGCACTTGATCGGCAATAAATTCAATTGCCCTGCGCAGCAGATTATGTTCACGTGAGGTACGTTCTTCCGGTTTATAACCATTTGGATTGGTAGTTTCGTTATACTCTTGGTAATAACTTCTCGGATAAATATCTTGATACGAGATAATGGTATCTTCATTATGTTCAGGATAGAAAGTGGAAGGAATTGTTAAAGCGCCGTATGATGTGGTTTCAAAATAGTTATACATGGAATTATAACCAGGGGTTTGGTCATTATACATTTCCTCAACAGTATAAAAAGACTTGGTAATCTCTTCTTCATCCGAAAATCTAATAAAAACCACCAAATTATTCAATGTGCCGTGATTTCTATTGGCTGCTTTTGAACGTGAGATGTCTTGATAATTAAACCATTTTGCTCGCCTTGCCTGATATTCTTCAGTAGAAATGACCACGTAGGGGCGAAGTCCCACTTTGGAAGGATTGACGGTACCGGCAATAAAACGAGAAGGAACGATCTGTTCTTTCTCATACAGGGCATACATATAAAATCCATCTTTATTTTGAATGATGGTGTAACCATCTTTGTCGTGCAAATAGTTAAAAAATTCATCTCCTGAAGCATAACAATGCAAAGTATCTCCATTCGGTTGTATTACCTGCATAGGGATATTTTCTAAATAAGCAGCTTGGAGGCTGGATATAGAGAAAAGGAAGATGAAGAGAAATGAGAGGTGAGAGGTGAGAAATGAGAGGTGAGAGGAGGGAGGTGTGGTTTTGGGTTTGGTTTTGGACTTTGTGATTAATATCATGATTTTTAAACTTTTGCGCGATAGACTTCAATAATGCCGTCGGGGCAAACTACTGCGCAGTTGGCGCAGCCAATGCAATCGTCATTCACTAATTCTAAGAAGTTGTATCCTTTTTTATTTACTTTTTTCGATAAAGCGATACAACCGTTTGGGCAGCCAACAATACATACGCCGCATCCTTTGCAATGCTCAGTGTCAATTAATAATGTTCCTTTAAATGCCATAGTGTCAATGTTTAATGTTTATTTTTATAATGATTTTATTTAAAAAATACGGTTGAAAATTAAGGGGGACGAAAATAGTATTTTTATTGGTATATTATCTCACCCATTAATTTTGGTTTTCAATGCTTCATGTATTGAAAAAAGATTGCAAAATTTTCTTGATGTACTGAAATTACCATTTCATTTATTTGTGTATTTTCGCAAACCTTTATAAAAAGGTATTTTTGTTTTGTATTCAAAAGATATTTAGGTAAATAAAATGGAAAATTTCATCAAAGAAGGCGAGAAAATAGTTCAAGTCAATATCGAAAACCAGATGAAGGAAGCTTACATAGACTACTCTATGTCGGTAATTGTATCGCGGGCGCTTCCTGATGTGCGTGATGGATTGAAACCGGTGCACAGAAGAATTTTATACGCAATGTGGGACATGGGGCTCGACTCTTCAAAACCCTATAAGAAATCTGCGAGAATTGTAGGGGATGTGCTCGGTAAGTACCACCCGCACGGCGATACCGCCGTTTACGACGCCATGGTGCGTATGGCTCAGGACTGGTCGCTGAGATATCCATTAGTGGACGGACAAGGTAACTTTGGCTCGGTGGACGGCGATTCGCCCGCCGCCATGCGTTACACCGAAGCCAGAATGAAGAAGATCACCGAAGAGATGCTTGAAGATATTCAAAAAGACACCGTTCAGTTTGATAATAACTTCGATGATTCGCTTCAAGAACCGCGCGTGCTACCTGCCAAAATTCCGGCGTTGCTGCTTAACGGCTCATCCGGAATTGCCGTTGGTATGGCTACCAATATGGCACCCCACAACCTGAGCGAAGTGTGCGACGGAATTACCGCCTATATTGACAATAACGAAATCACCATCGCCGAACTGATGGATTATATCAAAGCCCCTGATTTTCCTACAGGTTGCGTAATTTACGGCTATGAAGGTGTGCGCGAAGCTTTTGAAACCGGACGCGGCAGAGTGATCATGCGTGGCGAAGCTACTATTGAAGAAGAAAATGGACGTAATGTAATTATAGTTACGTCATTACCCTATATGACCAACCCGTCGGAGATGATACGCAGGACAGTGGAGTTGATTAAGGAAGACAAGATTGACGGCATCTCCAATATTGAAAACCTGTCGAATAAAAAGAACGGCACGAAGATCATTTATGAACTTAAACGCGAAGCAGTACCTAATGTGGTACTTAACAAGTTGTATCAATACACAGCGTTGCAATCTTCTTTCAGCGTAAATAATGTGGCTTTGGTAAACGGACGCCCGATGTCGTTGAATTTGAAAGATATTATTGTGGAGTATGTGAAACACCGCCACGAAGTGGTGGTGCGCCGCACGCAGTTCGATTTGCAGAAAGCACAAGAACGCGCCCACATTCTGGAAGGATTACTGAAAGCGTTAGATATTATAGATGAGATTATTGCATTGATTCGCAGTTCCAGCACCGTAGAAGATGCACGTAACGGATTGATTGAGAATTGGCAGTTCAGTGAAATTCAGGCGCAAGAGATTGTAAACATGCGCTTGCGTCAGTTGGTAGGTTTAGAGCGCGAAAAACTGCAAAACGAATACGATGAGTTGTTGAAGAAGATAGAATATTTGCAACAAGTGCTGGCAGACAGAAACTTGCGTATGCAAATCATTAAAGATGAATTGGCAGAAATGAAGGAAAAATATGGAGATGAAAGACGCTCGAAAATTGAATACTCTGCTGCCGATTTCAGAATTGAAGATACCATTGCCGATGATGAAGTGGTAATCACCATTTCCCATTTGGGCTATATTAAACGCACGTTGTTGTCGGAATACAAGGCGCAAAACCGTGGTGGAAAAGGCTCGCGCGGTAGTGCTGCCCGTGATGAAGATTTTATTGAACATCTTTATATTGCCACCAACCACAACTATCTGCTTTTCTTCACCGAAAAAGGCAAGTGCTTCTGGTTGCGCGTGTTTGAAGTGCCCGAAGGCAACAAAACCTCCAAAGGACGCGCCATTCAAAACTTGTTGAATATTGAATCGGACGACAAAATAAAAGCGGTCATCAACGTAAACAATCTCTCTGACGAAGAATATATTAACAACAATTACATTATTCTTTGCTCAGAAAAAGGCGTCATTAAAAAGACATCGTTGGAAGCTTATTCCCGTCCGCGTGTGAACGGTATTAACGCCATCACGATCCGCGAGGAAGACCATCTGTTGGAAGCTAAATTAACTAACGGTACAAGTGAAATCATGCTGGCGCTAAACTCAGGAAAAACAGTGCGTTTCAACGAAAAAACGGTGCGTCCCATGGGCAGAAACGCTTCCGGCGTAAAAGGGATTACGCTGGCGCATGACAAAGACTTTGTAATAGGCATGATTAGCGTGGACAGCCCAGAATATGACATTTTGGTTGTTTCCGAAAACGGTTATGGAAAACGCTCATCTATTGATGAATACAGAATTACCAACCGCGGAGGAAAAGGCGTCCGCACTATCAATATTACCGACAAAACAGGCGGTTTAATTGCCATCAAAAATGTTACCGATAACGATGACTTAATGATTATCAACAAGTCGGGTATTGCCATCCGTATGCACGTGGATATCCTGCGCATAAGAGGACGCGCCACTCAAGGCGTTCGCCTCATCAACCTGAAAGACGATGATTCTATTGCAGCCGTTTCGCAAGTACCCAGAGAAGAGGATGAGGTGGAAGAAGTAATGGATGGGGGTATTGAGGAAACGACGGAGGAGGTTTAGTTGGAGGCACTAACATTTTTTTAGTTTGTTGAAAGTTTTCAAATTGGTGTTCAACGCACGGTTATTGAGATCATTTGTGTTAATAAGCTAAAAAATATAATAATATGGCGTTCACATTCTTATCCTTAGGCAGCAACCTTGGCAACCGCCTGCAACACCTGCAAAAAGCCCGAAACGCCATTCAAGAACAAATTGGAGCAATAGTTTCAGAATCTTCTATTTACGAAACCGAAGCGGTAGGTTTTGCAGGCAATATGTTTTGCAATCAAGTCATTAAAGTAGAAACAGCATTAACTCCTGATACCCTGCTACAAAAAACTCAAGAAATTGAGAAAAATTTAGGGCGCACGCAAAAAACTGTTACACAAAACAATCTTCCCGTTTACACCAACCGCATTATTGATATTGACATTTTGTTATACGATGATTTACAAATAAATACAGAAAATTTAACCATCCCTCATCCGAGAATGCTGGAGCGCGAGTTTGTGATGAAACCGCTAAAAGAAATAATGCCTGCTCTGTGAACAATCACTAAAAAAAGATTACAAAGCCGTTTTTTTTACCTATTTTTGCCGTCAACAAAAATAGTCAGTATGAAAAAACTATTCTTATTCACATTCTTTCTAATTATATTGCTATTAAATGGTTATAACCAAAATAATAGTTTTGTTTCCTCCGATGCCAAGAGTTTTTTTGAGAGTTTCAAAAAACTCACTCAACAGCAACTCTTTGATACTGCCAAGCATTATCACAATAAATATAGCATTGATACAGCTTTAATTTGTTATAGCTTAATTATTAATGATTCTGTAAGCACAGATCTTGAATATAATCGCAGGATGGTTTATGCACTCAACAACTCTGCCGTTATTTATATGAATATTTGTGATTACCATAACGCATACAAGCTATTGCTTGATGCATTGCTTCTTTGTGAGAAACACAACATCGTATTAAAGAACTCCCCTATTTACGGAAATTTGGGAAATATCTATTTCAATTTTAAAAAGTTGGATATTGCGCAATCCTATTATGAAAAAGGGCTGGGTAATCCAAGCCTTTACGAGTTGAAAGCGCTGGCATAAGTTTATTTTGTGCAAAAATATATTTTTTCGCAAAATAGCATATAATTTTCAATTAAAAAAATACTACATTTGCCCCTTTTTTACGAAACTTATAAATCATTAAATATGAAAGACAAAATCGCAATGAACATGAACCCGTTGGTTCAGTTTTTGAAAAAAATGCCTCAGGAATTTACTAAGGCTGACATCATTAAATATGTAGAAGAGAAAGACATCCAAATGGTGAATTTTCGCTATGTGGCGCAAGACGGGCGCTTAAAAACATTAAATTTTGTGGTGAACAACCGCGAATATTTAGAGCAAGTGTTGTCTGCCGGCGAACGTGTGGACGGCTCTAACATCTTCCCCGCATTCATCCATGCAGGCTCAAGCGACCTGTATGTAGCACCGCGTTTCAGCACCGCTTTCATGGATCCGTTCAGCGAGATTCCAACGTTGTGCTTCCTCTGCTCCTATTTTAATAAAGATGGACAACCGATGGAAAATGCACCGGAAAATATTCTTCGCAAAGCCTTAAAATCATTTGAGAAAACAACCGGAATGATGTTTCAAGCCATGGGTGAACTTGAATACTATGTTATTGCAGATGAGGAAGAACTGTACCATGCTGAAAATCAACGCGGGTACCACGAATCTATGCCGTTCACCAAGTTTGAGCAGTTCCGTACAGAATGTATGTTGTTGATTGCCAAAGTGGGCGGTGAAATAAAATATGGACACTCCGAAGTGGGCAATTTCACTTTAGACGGTAAAATTTATGAACAAAACGAAATCGAATTTTTAGTAACCAATACGTTGGAAGCTGCTGATCAACTGACACTTGCCAAATGGATTATTCGTACTTTGGCATATCAATATGGGCTGAACATAACTTTTGCCCCGAAAATCACAGAGGGCAAAGCGGGTAGCGGTTTGCACATCCATACGCGCATTGTGAGCAAAACTGGCGTAAACAAGATGGTGGACAAAGGCAAATTGAACTCTATTGCCAAAACGGCAATTGCCGGTTATATGACCTGCGCCTCGTCGCTCACCGCTTTCGGGAATATGAATCCTACCTCCTATTTCCGTTTGGTGCCGCATCAGGAAGCGCCTACCACTATTTGCTGGGGCGATAGAAACCGCTCGGTTTTAGTACGTGTTCCTCTTGGCTGGACGCATAAAAACGACATTGTGGCAGACCTTAACCCAATGGAAAAAACGCAAACAGGAAATCTATCTCAAAAACAAACGGTGGAGTTCAGGTGTCCCGACGGCTCAGCCGACATCTACCTGCTGTTAGCCGGATTGGTAGTGGCTGCCCGACACGGGNTTGAAATGGAGAACGCCCTCAAATTTGCCGAAAAAACATACGTCAACGTAAATATTCACAAACCTGAGGAAAAAGAACGTTTGATGAGTTTAAAACAGTTGCCCGCTTCTTGCTTTGAGTCGGCTGACGAGCTTTCAAAACACAGAAGCATATTCGAAAATCATGGCGTTTTCCCTGCCGAAATGATTGACGATATCATCAAACTGTTAAAATCATTTAATGATAAGAATATTAGAAAAGAAATGGCGAACGATCCCAAGAAAATGTTAGAATTGGTAACTAAATATTTCCACTGCGGATAATAAGAATTTATGAATAATAGTGTAATTCAATGGGATAGCAGCAAATGTAAAACCTGCTATTCGTGCATTAGANCGTGTAAAGTAAAGGCTATTCATGTAAAAAACAATAGCGTATTTCCTCATTTTGAAGAAGGGCAATGCATCCATTGCGGGCATTGTATTGCGGCTTGCGCCTATCACGCTATTTCTTATTTAGACTCAAAGGAATTGGTGAAGGCAATGTTGAAT
>WQSU01000110.1 GCA_009787675.1 Lentimicrobiaceae bacterium | reverse complement strand
CTTCTGGAACAGCGATATTAAAGAAAAACTGAAAACTCACAAAGAAGTTCTTATTGCCGCACACGGTAACAGCCTCCGCGCCATTATCAAATATCTGAAAAATATCTCCGATGAAGCTATTGTTGACCTGAATATCCCTACTGGAATTGCATATGTTTTTGAGTTTGACGAAAACTTTAATCTTATTAAAGATGAATTTTTAGCCGATGAAGAAACACTGAAAACGATGATGGAGGAGGTGAAAAATCAAGGGAAGAAATAGGGAAAATGTATTGCATAATAGCTGTTGAATAATTCTGAGTATATACTAAAATAGGGCGAGAAAGATTTGAAATGCTGTAAAATAGCGCTTTGTATTCATTTTATATTAAAATTTTCCGTTCCCCAAAACATACCGTAACTTTATTCGTCTTATAATTTCTCCCAAACACGACTATGCGTTACTCTTATTATATTATTGATTTGAATATAATTAAGCAAACATCAAAAGAAATAATACTTGGTTGCTTAGACGAGAAATACAAAATAGAATAGCCTTTTTTCATTCTGAAAAATAATTATCTTTGCCATCAATTTCAAAATAAATTATAAATATTAAAATCAATACATTATGAAAAAAATCAAGATTGGTATTAACGGCTTTGGAAGAATTGGACGTTTGGTGTTCCGCGCTGCTATGGAAAGAGACAATGTACAAATTGTGGGAATAAACGACTTGTTAGACGTTGACTATATGGCTTACATGCTGAAATACGACACCGTGCACGGTCAGTTCAAAGGCGATGTGGCTGTAAAAGACGGAAAGTTAATGGTAAACGGGCAAGAGATCCGCGTTACAGCAGAGAAAGACCCCGCCAATTTGAAATGGAATGAAGTGAATGCAGAGTATATTGTAGAATCCACAGGCTTGTTCTTAACAAAAGAAACGGCGCAGAAGCACATTGACGCCGGAGCACACGTGGTGGTCATGTCCGCTCCATCTAAAGATGATACTCCCATGTTTGTTATGGGTGTGAACAACAAAAATTACAACGGTGAAAACATCGTATCAAATGCCTCCTGCACTACAAACTGTTTGGCGCCCATTACCAAAGTGTTAAACGACAATTTTGGTTTACTTGAAGGCTTAATGACCACCGTGCACGCCACCACCGCTACGCAGAAAACGGTGGACGGACCCTCTGCTAAAGATTGGCGGGGAGGACGCGCAGCAGCAGGCAACATCATCCCATCTTCTACGGGCGCAGCAAAAGCTGTAACCAAAGTGATTCCCGAATTGAAGGGCAAACTCACCGGCATGTCGTTCCGCGTTCCCACTTTAAATGTTTCTGTAGTGGACTTGACTTGCCGCCTTGAAAAAGCTACTACTTACGACGAGATTAAAGCCGCTATGAAACACGCCTCCGAACACGAATTTAATGGTATTTTGGGTTACACCGAAGATGCTGTGGTTTCATCCGACTTTATCGGCGACCCCAGAACCTCCATTTTCGACGCCGGAGCCGGCATCATGCTCAACCCCAACTTTGTAAAAATAGTTTCATGGTATGATAATGAAATGGGATATTCACATAAAGTGTTAGAGTTTATTCTCTATATTGATAGTGTGAAATAGGCGTTAACTATTTCAGTAAGCCATTGTTGCACCATACTTCCCTATTCTCAAGCGCTCTTTCAAGAAGCGCTTGATTTTTATGTAACAATCGTTGAGAGTTTTCCGGATGCCAGATATGAAAACCTACCCCTCCTAATTTTAAATTTAACCTTTTCACGCCACTGTTTAGTAATCGTACCGCAAACTCACTGTCTTCGCGTCCCCAGCCCTCAAAATCTTCATTAAAACCATTGATATTCAAAGCATCTTTCCTCCAAAAAGAGAGATTGCAACTTCGTATTCCGGTATGGTCTTTAGCGCCGTAATATCGGGTAATTATTATTGATAACCATGGTAGGGACAACGTATTGGCACGATTGAGAATCCCTTTAGAACAAAAATGAAAACTAATATTTTTCGAATATAACCGCTCTTCTGATATTTTTTTAGATACTAAAACTCTTGAACCTTGAATAAAATGTTGAAGTTGAGATTTATTGATGTGATCTCTAATAAAGTGCGGATGCAATACCATATCTCCGTCAATAAAAATAAGGTATTCGCAATGACTTGCAAGAATGGCTTGATTCCTGATTTTAGCAACCCGAAATCCCTCGTCGGGATGCCAGCAATGCAACAAAGGAATTGGGAAAATGGCTTTAAACTGTTCTATCAGAAATTGAGTAGTTGCTTCCGATCCGTCGTCCGCAATGATTACCTCCTGAGGTAAAACACTTTGTGCAAGTACACTTTTGAGTGTTAAACCCAAATAATCAGGACTATTATATGTGGTAATACAAAGTGAAACAGTGGTTTGCATTGCAGTTTCAGTTTTTTAAAAAATGATTCGGCGCAATCCACATCAAAAAACAGATAAAAAAGGCAAAATAGTTCAAACCAATAAAAGTTTCCCAATTTGCCTCTCCTAAATTTACCACTAACATACTCACAAAGAATGGTATAAACAATAATGGATTTGTTTTTCTTCCATGAAACAACACCCAAATCAGCACACCCAAGATATACAAAGCTCCTAAGATTCCAAAACGGATAATGTAATTAAGATATTGATTATGAGAAGACCCTGTTTGTTGGGAAGTTAATTTAGATCCTGATTCCAAAATAATTTCTTCATAAGCCTGTACATTATTTCCCAGCCCAATACCTACCCAAAAATGTTTATTTATGATCTTAATCGCTAAAAATGCCTGCTCAATGCGTTGTGCCAATGATTTTCCATTCGGGTCTCTATCAATTCTATATTGATCTATTTCCCATATTGTTTCATAGATTCGAGGATAGATACTCTGTTTGTTCTCTGCATAAATATAATTAGGAATCTCATTTTCAATATTTTCAATATCTTTTTGCGAAAGCTGCGCAAAACCGGCAGCATCTTTGGTCAATCCTTTGCTTGTCATATATCTTATGATAACACAGTTAAAAGGAAAACCATGTAATGTCTTGCTATCGTAAGGTTTAATGCTGTGCGCATTCCATAGGGGCGCTAATTCTTCTTCACAAAGAAATAAACCCATATAATGCCCATTTTCTTTGGTCTTATTTTTGAAATTATGTTGATACCTGTTTCCTTTTGCCGTAAACTGATCTATTTCGGTAATTTTATACTCAGTAGTGTCGTAAAATTTTTGAACACAATGGTAGAGATAACAAACCGGCAGTACGGATATCAAAATAGCACAAGCTAACAAGCTAAATTTCAGAATCTTATTTTTCGCTTTCCAAATTAATAAAAGCAAAGCGGTGAACGACATCACCCCAAAATAAAGATACCCATTGAACGATTTTAGAGAGAATAAGGTAGTGATTAAAAACAAGATAAGAAGAAAAAGCAAAGATTTTTTAACCCACGTAAAATTGCCATAGAAAATAAAATAGATAATGAGCCAAATAACAAAAGCAATTTGAAATGAAAAAGGGATGTGGTCAATCCATGTTACTTCTCTAAAATCGGTAAAAAAGATGGTGTCAATAAACAGTAACTTTGTTAAAGCCACACCGGCAGCAACAGTTACCGTTACAATATAGATGCCCAACAATCTACAAGTGTTTTTATATGATATTGGAGATGAGGAACCTAATACAAATGCAAAAATAAACCAATAGAAACTTTTGTTAAATTCTTGTATGCCTAAAGAAAAATTATGGGTAAAAAAAAGACCTATTAAATAGATTATGGGGATACTCATCAATAGGAACGCATTCTTGTTGTGTATCAGTCTATTCCATTTAATTTTATAATCTCCTGTGAGAAACCATACAATGAGTAATGCGACGGCAGTAATGCTTATTAAGGCAATGGAGGTGGGCAATGCCACCAAAAATGCACACAACGACAAAAGGTATAAGTTTTTTTTCCAGTTGATTATTAATGAATTGAAATATTTTTTGAACATTACGAAAAAATTACATCAATAGCGTAAAAAAGCATTAATTATTGTATAGATTTCTCAAATCATACAACGCTTTCAGGTAAAATACTTCATGTACAATTTTTTGCGCTTTTGCTGCATGCTCCATATTAAAATCACGCATTAAGTCGTTAACGCTCATCATGCCGTTTTCTGTTTTTGCTTCAGAGGCTTTGTAAATGTTTTCGCGCATACGAATAATCTCGTCGTCAGAGGTTAATATTTTTCTATATTGCTCTGTTATTGCATGTTGTTGTTTAATTTGAATTGATTGGTTTAATAAAAACACTTTTCTATTCACTTCAATCTGGCTGATATTATTTTCAATCATTCGTTTTTCATTTTTATTGGTGTAAAGATTTCCGAAGCTCCAGTTGAGTTGAACGCCACCAACGGCATAGGGTTGAAAATTGTCTCCTTTGTTAAACATATTTAATCCGGGTCGAGCAAAGCCACCTTGCAGAAAAAAGCCTATTTTTGGCATATTTTTAGATAAAATCTGCGTATTTTGAATTTCTTGCATGGCAATAGAAGCGTCAAAAAGTTGTAATTCGAGTCTGTTATTAATTTCTTGCACCAACACCATTTCCGGTTTTTGCAAAACAACATTGGGCGCCAACTCCTCGCCCATAAAAGCGCCAAGCATTGCCACAAATCCCTCTCTCATGGTAGTGAGTTGAATGATATGCTGTTCTGCTGTAAGTTGCTCTACTTTAACCGCATCTACATCCGATACGTTGGCGAATCCTAACTCTTCGTAACTCACCACTTTGTCGAGATTGCGCTGCAACTCCTTTAAATTTACATTGATTTGTTCTATTTGGCTGTCGTACAAAATAATACCAAAAAACAGCTCATTTATGCGTCCTCTTAAGGCATAGAGTTCCACTTCATTTTGTTTGCGTTGCACTTCCGAAGCGGCACGAATGGTCTTCTTTGCCGAACGAATCTGCCCTCCATCCCAAATCACCTGATTCAACTGCAAATAGGCTTGATATTGGTCTTTGGGAACATCCACACTTATCGGTTTGGGAAGAGGCATACCCATCAACTCTTTCATTTCAAAATTTGGCGCATCACTTTGCAAAGAGGCTTTTCCGAAAAGTTGCAATTGTGGAATCCACGCGCGGGAAGCGTTTTGCAGGTTGTACTTTTCGCTCAAGTTGATTAGATCAAGTTGTTGAATTAAAGGGTAGTTTTTTTCTGTTTTTTCGTAACATACGGGGAGAGACAGGGGTTGGGAGCGTAGGAGAAAAGGGAGAAAGCAGAAGGAAGAAAGCAGAAGGCAGAATGGAGAGAGGAGAAAGAAAAAAGGAGAAGTGGGGGGGATTTTATAAAAAGGCTTCATAAATTTTTGGTTTATATAATTTTTTTTTTGAATAGGCAAAAAAACACATTTTTTAGATTCGTAAGAATTCAAAAAAAACCATACTTTCGCCGCCAATTCAAAATCAGCCTATTATGAGTAAACAAAAACCAAATGAAAACACAGAACTCTCTCCAAATCAACAACCTTTGTTCAGAAATATCAATTATATTTTAATAGGAGTGGGCGTGCTTTTTCTGGCGTTGGGCTTTATTTTATTGTCGGGCGGAGGTTCGGATGACCCCGAAGTGTTCAGTTCCGACATCTTTGACACACGTCGTTTAGTGGTAGCCCCCATCCTCATGTTATTCGGATTAATCATAGAAATTGTCGCGATTATGTATCGCGCGAAAAAATAATAATGCAAAAAATTAGAAATATTGCGATCATCGCACACGTAGACCACGGTAAAACTACCTTGGTAGATAGAATTTTACACCAAGCCAACCTGTTTAGGGCAAACCAACAGGTGCAGGACTTGCTTTTGGATAACAACGACTTGGAACGCGAGCGCGGCATCACCATCTTGTCGAAAAACATTTCGATACGATACAATGACGTAAAAGTTAACGTGATAGATACGCCCGGTCACAGTGACTTTGGCGGAGAAGTAGAGCGCGTGCTCAATATGGCGGACGGGGTGCTGCTCGTGGTAGATGCCTTTGAGGGTCCCATGCCTCAAACGAGGTTTGTAACTCAAAAAGCGATTGAACTTGGCTTAAAGCCCATTGTGGTCATTAACAAAGTGGATAAGCCCAACTGCAACCCCGAGCTGGCGCAGGAAGCCGTTTTTGAGTTGATGTTTAATTTGGGCGCCAACGACGACCAGTTGGATTTTCCTACGGTGTTCGGCTCTGCTAAACAGGGCTGGATGGGTCCCGACTGGAAAACCCCTACGCAAGATATTGGCTATTTGTTAGAACAAATCGTTACGCATATTCCTGAACCGAGAGCGCAAGATGGAAATTTGCAAATGATGATCTCCTCGCTGGATTATTCTTCCTACGTGGGCAGAATTGCTGTGGGACGATTGAAAAGAGGAACATTAGAGTGGGGACAAAACGTATCGTTGGTGAAACGCGACGGCAGGGTGGTTCCCTCGAAAATAAAAGAACTCTATGTGTTTGAAGGATTGGGAAAAGAAAAAGTAAAAACACCCATTTATCCGGGTGAAATTTGCGCCATTCTTGGCTTGGAAGATTTTGAAATTGGCGATACCGTTGCCGATTTTGACGCGCCGGAACAGTTAGAGCCCATTAAAATTGATGAACCCACCATGAGTATGTTGTTCACTATCAACACCTCGCCATTTTTTGGGCAGGAAGGCAAGTATGTAACATCAAGGCACTTGCGCGACCGTCTGTTTGCTGAGTTGGAACGCAATTTGGCAATGCGTATTGAAGAAACCGGTTCGCCCGATATGCTGAATCTTTTCGGCAGAGGCATCCTGCATCTTTCTATTTTAATTGAAACGATGCGCCGTGAAGGATACGAATTGCAAGTGGGACAACCGCAAGTAATCATCAAAGAGATTGACGGTGAGAAAAATGAACCTATTGAGCAGCTTACGGTTTTGGTGCCTGAAGAATTTCAAAGTCGCGTCATCGACTATGTGTCTCGCAGAAAAGGAGAACTCGTTAATTTGGAAACCAAAAACGACCGGATTCACCTTGATTTCATGATTCCCTCGCGTGGCATTATTGGCTTGAGAAGCCAAGTGTTGACCGCTACGGAAGGCGAAGCGATTATGTCGCACCGCTTTATAGAATTCCAACCTTGGAAAGGAGAGATTGGAGGCAGACATGCAGGCGCGCTCATTGCCATGGAAACGGGACAGGCTTATGCATATTCTATTGACAAATTGCAAGATAGAGGTTCGTTCTATATTGAGTCGGGAGAAAATGTGTATGCCGGACAAGTGATTGGCGAGCATATTCGCCAAAATGATTTGGTGGTGAATGTTTGTAAATCAAAGAAACTGACAAACATGCGAGCTTCGGGATCTGATGAAAAGATGCGGATTGCACCGGCTATAAAATTGTCGCTTGAAGAATATATGGAGTTGATTAATAAAGATGAATATTTGGAAATTACACCCAACTCCTTGCGATTACGCAAAATATTATTGGACGAGAACGACAGAAAAAGGGCTAGCAAAAGCAATGAACAGTAAAATTCACCTTTCCGGCATGGAGTTCTACGCCCACCACGGCTGTTTTAAAGAAGAACGCCAAGTGGGAGCGCATTTCAAAGTGGATTTAAAGTTGGAATACGATGCCTCACACGCTGCTCAGACTGATAATGTGGCACATGCCGTAAATTACCAGAGTGTTTACTTAGACGTTAAAGAGGTGATGAAAGAACCTGTGAATTTGTTGGAAACACTATGCCGA
Organism: Lentimicrobiaceae bacterium; assembly: GCA_009787675.1. GTDB lineage: Bacteria > Bacteroidota > Bacteroidia > Bacteroidales > WCHB1-69 > WRNX01. The sequence goes on along the minus strand of WQSU01000110.1, from coordinate 315 downwards.
AAGATATTAGGGATGATAAAAGAGCGCTACCCGCAAGTGATTAATGCAGAAGTTATAGTGCATAAAATGAATCCGGCGCTTGGGGGGAAGGTTAGTGCGGTAGCAGTTGAAATGAAGTAATTGTTTTCATGCTACCTGATGTTGGTAAAACTTTTTTTACTTATGAACCTGAATTCCATTTTTCATTCTAACATGTTTATATCAAAAAAGGTATAGTCATATCTCCTGACTTCGACACTTTCAAAAAGTTAAATTTATAACAGTTTCTGAATTAATGATTTAAAGATTTTGCGTCACCCAAAATGGGTGCGAAAA
>WQSU01000109.1 GCA_009787675.1 Lentimicrobiaceae bacterium | reverse complement strand
CCAGCCACTACACCTTTTCCAAGTATGATTACTTCCTCATTTTCATCAATGCGGGTAAGCACTGCCAGCGCTCCTTCGGCGTCACATTCCACTGGAAAAGTGCTCAAGCCCATTAATAGCACAGGAAAATGAGATACAGTCATGGCTTGCGGGGTTTTGGTGCGAATCATCAAAGTAGGGTCGCCAAATACGGTCCAGGCATCAAAGTCTTCTTTAACAGCAACTGATGTAGCGCCATGCATTATCAGCATTTTTTGGGTAGCGTTTATGGCAGCGCCGGCAAATGTTCTTTTTGTTCCGGCTTGGGTGCCACCATAGGGGGATGGAAGATCCATACAAATATTAACAAACTCGTCTTGTGCGGTCATAGTGGGCGCCCAACTCAAACTAATGGTAGCCATTAGTGTTGCCACGGCGCCTGTGGGTTGACCGTTTTGAGTGGAGCGTAACCATGCTTCAGCAAAACAGGGCTGTGCGAAATTAAACCTTCCATTGAGACACGCTACGGAAAAGATGAAGGGGAGCTTGCCCGCATTTTGCAATGCAGCTACCTGCGAAGTAGAGAAGCTCAAATAGCCTCCGCCAGGTCCCGTGGTTAATGTCCATGCCGTTTGGCTGCCGTGATTGCAGTAATTGGCAATGGAAACGCCCGAATTAAATCTTTGTGTAATTTGGGTAACTGAGGTGTTGGGCACGCCTGAATTGTAACCATATTCCTGATAAACAGGATTATATCCATAATTCAGTAATCGGTTTCTTATATTATTCATGTGCACATAGTCAACTTCGCCACCATCGTGTCCACCGTTACCTTCGTTGGTAGCTATTCCGATTGCTGCCGACACCCACGTATCGGTAGTATTGAGGTCGCGTTCATAATGGATGGCGCGTTGCACTTGGGTTTGAACGTGAGCAATATTCTCTGCCGACATTCTGCCGATAAGAATTTCCATATACAAATCGCCTCCCACTAATTGACCGTAATAATTATCGCTAACTACTGTTGGATCAGGAGCGGAAGGTTGTGCGCCACTGTTTGGATAGGTGTGGGCAGCTACTTGATCAAAGTCGCCTACTAAAAGCACATAAGCTAAATTGTTTGCAGGGTTATTGTAGTAATTTGTAATATAATCTTTTATCGTTGTAGCGCCCGTTCCAGTGAGTGCGGTTGTGGTCATTGTAGTTTTGCGTCCCATGGTGCGTTTCCAGTTTACGTATGGTTTCATGGCATCTTCAAAAGCGGGATGGCAAATAATCAACAATTCGCCGTCTTCTCCTGTTGGAAAATCTCTATTCAGAGAGCCATTATTGATAAACAGATTGTTATACATGTCTTGGAAGGTAGGGTCAAGGGTGGCGTGTCTTTTTTGAGTGGTAAATTCGTTTATGCCCGGTGTGTCGTTAAAGATTGCGGTAACGGTGATTTCCGAATAGATTCTCAGCGTTTTTGTAACCGGATTATATTGTACGGGATAAGCAAAGATGGACTGTCCTCGCACATCACGCATGATAAAAGGCTCGTTTGCCACTGCGGGAATCTCCGGAAAGAATGCATTCACTTGATACACATCTCCCTTTTGGTAGGGCACCGTTGCGGGATCAATACTGCGCGAGAAATTTCCTTTAGAAGGCGCAATGTCAACGTTTTGAATATCAGTATATGCACCATACGTAAATTGAAGTTCGGTGGAGCCTGTTTCGGGAATAATGATAGCGGTAGGGAGATAAACCAATTCAGGATTTCCAGCCTCCAACATGAGTGGAGCTTTGCCCGATTCCATTTTGTACATTTTGCCGTATTCAGTTTCTACCTCAATCAAATTCAGCTCATTCATATCGAATTTGAGAGTTGCAGACTTTTGTTTTTCATCAACAAAAGTAACGTGATTTTTGTCCGTGTAATTTTTACCAACCACAATTTGCCTGTTTTGGGCAAAAATGGTTATTGACAGAAAAGTCAATGCGAAAATAAAGAGGTGTGTTTTTTTCATAGTGAAGACGTGATTTTATAATGATTAAAAATTTTCGACAAAAATAAGTATTTCTAATATGGTAGGTTTATAGATTCTATTAACTTGATTCAATTTCATGAATTTGAATTAGGAAGCACGTATGTTGCTGATTCTCTTGATGTACATTTTTGTTGAATAATAAACAGCATTAATGTTGATATTTCTATGAAATATTTATTTTTGCCGCAATTATCATATCTTGAATATGAAAAATAATTTAAACTAATAAATACAAACAATTTACAACTTAAACAAATTAACCACTAACCCATGTTTCTCTTCAGCTCCAAAATCTCCCTGCGCGCATTAGAACCCTCTGATGTGGAGTTGCTTTATTTGTGGGAAAATGATCCTGAAATTTGGCAGATTAGTCAAACTTTAACTCCTTTTTCTAAATATACGCTCAAGCAGTTTGTGGATAGCGCGCAAGAGGATATTTTTAAGGTGAAACAAGTGCGTTTTATGGTTAATTTATTTGACACAAAACAAACCATTGGAATTGTGGATGTATTTGATATAGATTTTCTTAACAGTCGGGCAGGGATAGGAATACTCATCGACAAAAACCACAGAAGACAAGAGTTGGGAACTGATGCCGTTGAACTGGCAGTTTCCTATCTTTTTAATACGCTACATCTGCATCAAATTTATTGCAACGTATTGGTTAGCAATCCAGTCAGTTTGAAACTGTTTCAAAAATGTGGGTTTTCCGTTATCGGAACTAAAAAAGATTGGACAAAGGCACACCACGGATTTGAAGATGTTATTATGTTACAACGAATTAAAGAAATTTCACAACAATAATTATTAACCTTAGTTTTAAATCTTATGAAAAAAATCTTGATTCTTATGATGGCAACAATGCTTACTTTATCAATGAACGCACAGAAGACCATCCCTTTGCTTCCGCCGCAAAAAACGGGTGGCATGTCTCTTATGGATGCTTTTGCAAACCGCAAAACCAACCGCGATTTTTCGCAGAAAGAACTCACTCCTAAACAATTATCCAATCTTCTTTGGGCAGCAAATGGGGTAAATCGTGAGGATGGAAGGCGTACAGCACCCACTGCCAGAAACGCACAACAAATTGAAATTTATGTGCTTAACAAAGAGGGCGCATATCTTTACCTGCCCAAAGAACACGCCCTTCAACTCATTGCAGCGGGCGACCACCGGACCAGCGGCGCCTCGCAGGAGCGTTTCCAAGAATGCCCGCTCATGCTCATTTTTGTTGCCAACTACAACAAAATGGATGGGTTTAATGCAGAAGCCAAAGCCATGTATGAATGTACCGATGCGGGCAACGTGAGCCAAAATGTTTATTTGTACTGCGCCTCAGAAGGCTTGGCTACCTGCGCATTAGGCAGCATTCACCGTGAAAAGTTACAAGAATTGTTGAAATTTAATGGGAAAGCAATATTGGGGCAGAGTGTAGGGGTAGCAAAATAATTTTACCCAAAACTTACCTCTCTACCCTCATCGCAATGCAACGCGCATTGTGAGCAAATGTGGAGTTCTCCTTTCAGCCGTTGTTGAATCATGTGCGACAAGCGTTCTTTGAGGGCTTGAATCTTAACGGTTTGCGCTACCTCGTTGGCAAAAGCAAACATTAATAACATTCGGGCATTCACTTGACAAATGCCTCGTGAACGTAGATAGAAAAGCGCATTTTCATCTAATTGCCCTATAGTGGCTCCGTGACTGCATTTCACATCATCGGCGTAAATCTCTAAAAAAGGCTGGGTTTGAATGTGCGCCTCATCGGTCAGCGCAATGTTTTTATTTACTTGATAGGCAACCGTGCGCTGCGCATCTTTCTGCACAATAATATGTCCGTTAAAAAAGGCGTGGGCTTCATCATCGGCAATTCCTTTGTATAGTTGGCGGCTGGTACAGTCGGGCGCATTGTGCAGCACGTGCAGCTCATTCCGAATCTCTTGCTTGTTGTCCACCAAATACAAACCGTTTAACTGGGCGTCAGCAAAAGGCGCATTCATATTCACTTGCAAGAAGTTATGCACTTTTCCTGCATTAAAGGTAATCACATTAGAATAAAATTGCGAATGTGCGCTCTGGTGCACTTCAATATGGTTGGTTAAAACAGAGCCGGCAGATTTGTTCTCCATTTTATAATAATTCAACTGCGAATTTTCTGCCAAAGTAATATCCACATGGTTCTGAATATCAGAATGTTCATTTTGTAAAGAATCGTCGCAATGCATCAAAGTGAGGGAAGCGTTTTTTTCCAATATAACCTTAAATTGTTGAGTCAGTTTTAAAGTCTTATCAGTTTGAATGGCTGAAACGATTTGAATGGGTTTATTAACCACCACATTTTCAGCTACATGAATTGATATAGTGTTTCGATTTTCAATAGCTGTTATGGTAACACCTTCGCAAAACGATGCAATAGACTCACACTTAATGCTTTTTCCATTAATCAACACCCACAGGGCAGTGTCAAGGTTTTTTATTTTGCAGCGGAAAGCGGATGGATTAGGCTCTGTCATTTTCATATTCTTTTTTAATCCATTCATATCCTTTTTCTTCGAGCTCCAATGCCAACTCTTTAGTGCCTGATTTCACAATTTTTCCATCAAAAAGCACGTGCACTACATCGGGAACAATATAATCAAGAAGACGCTGATAGTGGGTAATCACAATAGTTGCGTTCTCTTTTGTTTTCAGTTGGTTAACGCCGCTGGCTACAATTCGCAGGGCATCAATATCAAGCCCCGAATCGGTTTCGTCTAAAATTGCCAGTTCGGGTTCAAGCACTGCCATTTGAAAGATCTCATTCCGTTTCTTTTCGCCACCTGAGAATCCTTCATTTACACTGCGTTCGCTTAGTTTTTGCGTCAGTTCCACTACTTTTTTCTTTTCTTCCATCAACTTCATGAACTGCATGGAATTTAGCGGAGTTTCGCCACGATATTGGCGGATTTCGTTCAGTGCAGTGCGCATAAAATTGGTGATACTTACACCCGGAATTTCCACAGGGTATTGAAAACCAATAAAAATACCATTGCGTGCGCGGTCTTCAATGGTCAAATCGAAAAGGTTTTTGTTTTTATAGATAATGCTTCCTTGGGTAACTTCAAATATTTCCTTACCTGCAACTACGGAAGCAAGTGTGCTTTTTCCTGTGCCGTTGGGTCCCATAATGGCGTGTACTTCACCGCGATTGACTTCCAAATTGATGCCTTTCAATATCTCTTTCCCTTTTATGGAAACGTGCAGATTTTCAATTTTTAAGAGCATGTTTTTATTTATTTTTTTTCAGGCGGCAAAAATATTTTTTTTAAGCAGATTCCGTTTGTAATTACGATTTAAAAAAAGATATATTTTCGCCCGACATTTTAAGATCACAAAATTTTAACCAACAAAATTATTTTATTTTATGAAAAAAACTCTTTTCTTATTGGGCACTGCCCTAATTTTGATTTTCGCAGGCTGTAATAAACCAAAAATTACGTGCGAAATCGTTAAACCCCTCCCTAATGCCGTTTTTGAATTAGGCGAAACTATTGATCTTGCAGTAGATGTTGCTGTTGAGAATACCAACATTTACGAAGTACAAATTTACCTTGATGGTGTTGGCTACGACAAAAAAATTTCCTTCCCATTTAATTTTAGAATCTATCCTGAAAGTTTGAAAGAAGGCTCCCACACCATTCGCGTTGTTGCTTTTGGTAGTGATAATGTAACAGATGAATCCACCGTTACTTTTAGTGTTGTGAAATACGAAGCTCCTAATTTTGTTTCTTTTAGCGATGGAAAACTTCCCAAAGGATGGAGTGCGAATTATTGGAGCATTACCTCGCCTGGATTTGATGATAATTTTTCAATAAGATCTGAATCATATGGCTATAATTATGCATTAACTACAATAAAAACTTGTGATGCTACCATTGACAGTATCGAATTTTATGCTAAGGGAGTATCTTATTATTATATGCCTAGAATGAGATTTTTGATCAATAATATTCAACATGAGATTCAATTGACTGAATCTTGGCAAAGATATGCATTTGCTGTACCATCGGGAGAACATACTTTTACTTGGTATCCCTACAATCTCGACTCTTATAGTGACTATATTTGCCTTGATGCCATAAAATTTTATAAAAAATAAAAGAAACATTGTAACCGATGCAAATATTCTAAACTCGTTTTTTTGCTATGAAAATCATCTGCATCGGTCTCAACTACAAATCTCATATTGAAGAATTAGGCAAAGCAATTCCTGCTTTGCCTGTTTTTTTTCTAAAACCTGAAACAGCGCTTACGACAAGAAACCGCCCTTTTTTTTATCCCGATTTTTCAAATAATATTCATTATGAAGTGGAATTGGTGGTGCGTATCAACAAATTGGGTAAACATATTCAAAAGAAGTTTGCCCATACCTATTATGACGAAATTGGGCTTGGAATTGATTTTACTGCACGCGACATTCAAGCAGAAGTGTTTAAAAATGCACTCCCTTGGGAAATTTCCAAAGCATTTGACGGCTCTGCCGTAGTGAACCGATTCCTCCCCAAAAAACAATTTGAGGATTTAAAAAACATCAACTTCTCGCTTTTAAAAAATAACCAACTTGTACAACAAGGAAATACCGCAGACATGTTGTTTTCCATAGATGAAATTATTGCTCATATATCGCAATTTATCACATTGAAAATTGGGGATTTGATTTTCACAGGAACCCCGTGTGGCATCGGCAAAGTGGAGATTGGAGATGAGTTGGAGGGAGTTCTTGAAAACGAGGTGATGTTTAAATGCAGAGTAAAATAGTGTTTAGTGATTAGTGATTAGTGGTTAATGATTAGTGTTTATAAATTGCCGTCAGTTTTAACTAATTGCCGTCAGTTTTAACTGACGGATAATGATAAAAAGAATAATCAATACAATGATTAATGTAATAGATTAATAAATTTTATATGCGATATTTTGTAGAGCTTAGCTATAATGGTGCGCCTTTTTTTGGATGGCAGCGACAACCCAACCAGATGAGCGTGCAAGAGGTATTGGAAGATTGTTTCTCCTTGCTCTTAAAAAACAAAATTGAGTTGGTAGGCTGTGGACGAACAGATACCGGCGTGCATGCAAGGAATTTTTTTGCTCATTTCGACTATGAGGAACTGCTTGCTGAGGATTACCTCGAAACATTACAACACAAACTCAACGCTTTCTTACCCAAAGAGCTTGTGATTTACAGAATTTTCAAAGTGGCAGATGATGCCCATGCCCGTTTTAGCGCCTTAGACCGCACCTACAAGTATTATGTTGCCATTTCAAAAGACCCGTTTCAATTTCAAACTACTTACCGTGTGTATGAAAAGTTAGACCTTGAGGCGATGAATGCTGCCGCTTCTTTTTTGCTTGAAAATAAAGATTTTACAAGTTTTTCTAAACTGCACACGGATGTAAATAATAATTTTTGTGAAATAAAAGCTGCATGTTGGGAACAAGAAGGGGATTCCCTTGTTTTTACAATTACGGCAAACCGGTTTTTGCGAAATATGGTGCGCGCTATTGTAGGCACGCTCTTGTTAGTGGGCAAAGGCAAGATTTCTGTGACTGACTTTCAGGAGATTATTCAAGAAAAAAACAGAAACAAAGCCGGCATGTCCGCACCTGCACATGCACTGTTTTTAGAGAAAATAACCTACGATTTTATATAGATTATGCTTAATCAGATATTTACTGCATTTGGAATAACAGCTGTTTTGTGTTGGGGCGTTGCTTCTTTTTGCTCCATTAAAAAGAAGGAGAAAGGTGCGGTTGTTTTTCAAACAGTTGGAGTGTTATTGATAGGTATGCTCCTATCTTGCTTGTGGATTACGTTGGAACGCCCGCCGTTTAAAACGATGGGGGAAACAAGGATTTGGTACTCTTTTTTTCTGGCAATTTTAGGTGGAGTTACGTATTGGCGGTTGAGAATGGGTTATTTGCTTGCACTCACTAACTTGTTAGCTGCTGTTTTTGTGGTAATTACCATTTGCAAACCTGAAATTCAATCGCAGGTGTTGATGCCGGCGTTACAATCGGGTTGGTTTGTACCGCATGTAGCGGTTTATATGTTTGCATACGCGGTGGTGGGGTTTGCGGTAATTCTGAGTTTTTTGGAAAATAGAAAGAGTGC
>WQSU01000108.1 GCA_009787675.1 Lentimicrobiaceae bacterium | reverse complement strand
GTTCTTTTGCCAATTCCAATTCCTTTAAATCTTGATACAGCTTTCCCAGATTATAATTAAGAATCTTGTCATTGGGCGTTATTTCCAACGCATTTTTATAATAACTGATGGCTATGGGATCAAGTTTTTCCTGAAAGAAGAGTGCCAAATCTGCGTAGGCAAGAACTTCAGTAGGATCTTGGTCTATCACTAATTGCAGCATTCTGAGCCAACCCAAAGTGTCGCCTTGTTCTTTTAATAAAATGGCTTTGGTTAATAATGCTTTTGGATTGTGGTTTTGCAAACGAATAGCTGTTTCTATAGTTTCTGCACATTCTCCATACATAAATTGATACAGATATAACTCTGCCAATTTCAGGTAGGCTTCATTATTATTATCAAGGGCAATTGCCTTTTGAAGCATCTCTTCCACTAAATCGGTTTCAGCTTTAGAAAGATAGATATCTGCTAAAGTAACATAATAGGTAGATTTTGTATCATCTAATTTTATAGCCTGTAAAATATCTGCCAATGCATCATCAACTTTATTATTTCTGTAATAATATTCAGCACGTTGCTGATAGAGATCGCTATTTTTGGGGCTTCTATCAATTTTTCTGCACAACTCAGCTAAGGCAGGGGAAAGTTGATCATATTTATTTGATCGGCAAGAAAAACAGCATATTGTTGTTAATAAAATACTTAAAAAGAAAAATCTCTTCATGACTGAGGATAAAATTAGGCGCAAAAATAAACTTTTTTGGGGATTGTCGAGCGTAGCAGAGACATCGGTGATTTCGGTTCTTTTTAAATCACCATTGGCAGTACCGGTGCCGAGAGTAGAGCAAAATTCAATGCTACTATGATTAAAGAAGAAAAAGGTGTATTTCCGTCCGGGAATTGACCTGAAAGAGATGGTGAATAACCTTAAATTTGAGAAGCTATAACATATTGAAAAAAACTCTTTATTAGCTTAATAAAAAAACATCAATGGTTTGTGCCAACGCCCCTAATGGTTTTTACTAACGCCCCTAATGGTTTTCACCAACGCTATTAGGGGCATTTTTTTAGGACGGTAATTGTGTTTGAGATTCTTCCTTATCGTTTTTGTATAGCGCTGGTTTGCAATGCTTGTCTGAATATTCAACCTTGTTTTTTTGTTTTTTCGGCGTTATTTGCAGCTGATTTTTCAACATACGGTTCACATAGCAGCCATACGCAAGACCGTTGGGATCGGTGCTGGGGCTGTAGTTGTAATATTCACCTTTATAGCAGAGAACAAGAGTAAAGTGCAAACGCTTTTCTATTAGAAGTTAATATTCAATTTATGTCATAAAATTTATTTTTTCAATGATAATTCGAGAGCAACAATAAGGAGAAAAATGAAAAGCATAGCAATCTTTCTTTGCCGTTGGCTTTAGCCAACGGGTTAAAAAATTAAAAAAAATAATGGGGCTTTAGCCCAAGAAATATTGTGGCTAAAGCCTTATGAATTTGATTTATATTTTATTATCCGTCAGTTAAAACTGACGGCAATTAGTTAAAACTGACGGCAAGCCTCTTTTCTATTTCTTTTTCTGTCTCACTGTCCTCTTAAACTTCATCAAAGGTGCGAGACCATTCCCGCGTTTTGGCAAAGGCTTCCACAAGATTCCTCATTTCGCTAACGCTACATTTCGGGATGACTGCTTGTCAATACAGAAAAAGCGGCGGCGCAAGGGCATTGCAAAAGCATAGCATTAACCGCCGCCGCGTGCTCAGAAATACGCATTGTTTGTCATTTTGAGCGAAGCGAAAAATCGCAAATTTCAAATCCATTGGTTTTCAATTGCCATTTTTACCAATATCATGGAGTTTTTGGCGCCAACCTTTTGAATCAGGTTTTTGCGGTATGTTTTAATGGTGTGTATGCTTAAAAACATCTTGTCTGCCATTTCCTTATTGTTAAATCCTTTAGCAATATAATGCAGTATATCCTTTTCGCGAGCAGTAAGCCAAATCTGTTCTTCTGTTCTTTTTTTTATCAACATATCAATCTCATCGCATAAAAAAAGCTCTCCTTGCATCACGGCTTCCATGCCGGCAATAACCTCTTCCGACAGGGCATTTTTCAAGATATAACCCGAAGCTCCGTTTTCTATCACTTGTTTGGCAATAGAACACTCGCTGTGAGTGGTAAGTATTAATATTTTGATTTGAGGATACTTATTATGTACTTCTCTGCAAAAATCTATGCCGCTTTCGTCGGGCAGATTCAAATCAAGCAACAGAATGTCAGGCGTTTGAAGGGTTAGGGCTTGCCTGCATTCTTCTATACAATAGGATACTCCGGTAATGGTAATGTTTTCCAATTCATTAATGATAAGCCGAAGTCCTTCAACCAACATTTTATGGTCATCGGTGATGTGTACTGTAATCATGAAGGTTCAATTTCGATACATATTTCTGTTCCATTGCAGGTGGAAGACTGAATGGTCATTCTTCCGTTATAAATGGCTAATCGGGTGCGGATATTTTCCAAACCGATTCCTAAATTCACGGCTTGAGGGTCAAATCCAATACCGTTATCGTGAACGGTAAGAGACACTACGCCGTTGTCAATCATAAGTTGTACATTGATGTGTGAGGCTTTTGCATGTTTTACAGCATTGTTAATCAATTCATAAGCACATCTGTAAATTAATATTTCCAAGCGATTGTCTAAACGCAGTTTTTTTCCGAGATACTTAAAATGAACATTTGGCATAACACGGCAAAAGTCTTCCACAGAAACTTTTAAACCATAGCGCATCAACGATTCAGGCATGATATGGTGCGCCACACGACGAAGTTCGCCAATAGATTGATCCAACATTTCTAAAGCATTTCCAAAACGTTGCACGTCCCCACTATCCATAATGGCAAACTGTTTCATATCTTTAAGATTTAATTTCACTACCGACAGCATTCCGCCCAATCCATCATGCAAATCGCGGGCTAAACGGGAGCGTTCTGCTGTTTCTCCATCCAGTACGGCTTGAGTAGCAATGAGTTGTTTCTCCTGTTCCAATTGCTTTACTTTTTGTTTAGCCATTTTGTATTTCTCCTTGTGTAAACGTTGCCGGAAGAGTAAAAGCCCAAATGCAAGCAAGCATAAGGCAACTCCTGATCCACCAATAATATAATGCAACTGCTTTTCTTTTTCTAATGATACAATCTGTAATTCCTTTTTTTCGGTTTCATATTGCAGGGCTAAATCGGAAACTGTAGTATGAAAGCTTTTTTCGGAATATTGCGCACTTAATTCCAAATATTTTCTGAAGTAATAGGCAGCTTTTTCCGTGTTCTTCATATAAATATTAGCCAATACAATATTTTCTACGGCGCCCCGCGATTCATCCACATTGGTTGAATCGGCTTCCCAAATTTTGAGCGCCTCCGCTTCTGCTTCTATATACCGTTTTTGTGCCAAATAAATATCCGACAGTATCTTTCCTGCAAAAGCATACAAATTTACATCCTGCATTAATTCTGCCATTTTGTAGGATGCTTGAACGTGCTCTAAGGAACGTTCTAAATCATTTTTTTTTAGGTAGATCTTTGCTAATATGCCTTGTGTATAGCACCTCTCTACAGGCAGTTCCTTCTTGCAAAAATCCATATTTGCCTTTAATGCATATTGTAAGGCTTCTTCCCAATTGCCACTATTTAAATAGTTGAATGCGTGCTCATTGTAAATGTGTAATATTCTATGAGTATAGTTTCCATATTTTACTCCTATCAGTTGATTCGACTTTTCTTCTGCCTGTTTTAAATATTGGATGGCGATTTCGGTATTTCCCAATCTCCGGTTGATCTCACCCAGGTTGGCTAATGCCATTACGTTTCTTTCAGTCATACCTGTATGTTCCGCCATTTTTAGAGTTTCTAAAAAATATTTTATAGCGGTATGGTATTTTCCCTGTTTAGCAAAAGCAACAGCGATTAAGGATAATGTAGTGGTAAGTACGTCTTCTTTTTCTAATTTTATGGCTAATTCTTTGTTAGCGCTAAGATAATAAAGTGATGAATCATAATTATTTCTGAAAAAGAAAGCAACTCCTAAACCCTTATTAAATTTCATAATTTCTTCGTAATTTTTCAATCTATGTGCAAGCGTGATTCCTTTTTTGAGATAAACAAAACTACTATCCAAATTAAAATTTCCATAGAGTTCAAGAATGGAAGTACAATACGCTAATTTTTGTTGATCGCTAAGCTGTTGTGTGTAGAGGATTTGTTTCAATGAATCAATACGTTCTGTTTGCGCAAAGGTATTGCAAACAAGCAGTAATGCAAAGCAGGCAGCCATTATTTTATTCATACAGGAACTTTTAAAAACAGGACAGTTTATGATGCTTTCAATCGCTTCAATTTGACGTTACAAAAATAGTGTACTTTTCAATGCGCCAATACCCCACAAAGAGGGTTTTTTCTATTGTGTTAAAAAAACTCCTATTTGTAGGGTATTTCTGTATTTTTTGAAACCATACTTTCGCCGAGAATTAGTACATAACAATTAACCACAAAATTTTAACATTATGAAAAAATTACTGTTTTTAATCACAATTGCGTTAGCATTTACCATGTTAAACTGCCAAAAAGAGGGCGTTTACAACCCGCAGAAAAAAATAAAAAGAATTTATATTACGTACAATAATAAAAAAGCGCTTTCACAAGAATGGTCATGGAATAAAAATATTTTAAGTAAAATTGAATATTTTTATGTCAATACCGGCAACCTATATTATTCATCTACTTTTAAATATAATGGAAAACAAGTTTCTGAAATTCAGGATTCCGATGGGTATTTTACCAAATTTTCCTACAATGGAGACAAGTATGAAAAAGTGGATTATTACAATGCAAAATCGGAATTAAGGATATCGTTACGATTTACTTATAGCGGCAATAAAATATCTTCTATTGAGGGACAGTTTCTTTCAGGGAAATCATCATTAGGGAACTACAATCAAAGTTACCTTACTACCATTATTCCGGAATTGCGTTTAGCAGAAAATGATATGATGCAAATAGAAGGCAAAGGTGAAGTATCTATTGTAAAATGGAATTTTGAGTATAAAGGCAACAATATTTCTAAATTAGAAAAACAGAAAGATGCAGAGATTGTATCAAACAGTTATGAAGAATATGACAGTAAGAACAACCCATTCTATCATGATGTTGAAGTAATTAATACTTCATTAAATTTAATTCTATCTCAAAATAATGTATTAAAACAAGTTAACCGTAATGCCGATGGCAAAACGACTACAATAGAATATACCTATATCTATGATGGGAACTTTCCTATAGAAGTTCAGATAAAAACCAATTACAACGGAAATGTAGGTATTACAAACGATTATTATGAATACATCAAATAAATATAACGTCTATGAATAATTTTAAAAATTTTATTTTTGTTAATATCCTTATTTTCGCACTGAGCGTTTCAGCGTGTGCACAGGATATAATTGTTACCACTAAAGCAGAAAAAATTGAAGCTAAGGTAATAGAAATTGAACTACAGGTTGTTAAGTATAAAAAATTTAACAATTTGGAAGGTCCTACCTATTCTATTAATAAATCGGATATTACGACCATTGTCTATCAAAACGGTAATGTGGAGGTTTTTGAGCAGGCGCCTGCAAACAAGGCAGCTGGTTATAACAATCAAGCAATGGCAGAAAATCCTGATTATGAGGCATTCAAACGTATGAATGATGATGAGATGGCTCTGTTTTTACAAAAAAATGATGGAGAAAGCTATGGAATTTTCCATACCGGAGAAAAACTCAAAGCAGCCGGAAAGGGAGTGCTTATCCCCGGTATAGTACTCTCTGCCAGTGGTCTTGTGCTTGCAGTAGTTGGTGAACTGATTTGGGATTATACGTGTTTCATAGTGGGGTACTCTGCATTAGGAGTAGGGCAAGCCTGTATCATTACAAGTATTCCGTTGATGGCTGTTGGAGGTAAATTGAAAGCAAAAGGAAAGAATACCTACGAAGATAAATATTTCAAAAACCAAAGAGCTGAATTACATTTGAATGTTCATCCTACCGGCGTTGGATTTAGCGTAAACTTTTAGCAACATACGGGTGATAATCCCCTTTTAACCCCTCCGGCTGGCGTGAACGAATGTCATGACACAATGTTACATACGGATATGCATCCCGAATGCGGAAGCCATTGCCTGAGAGTATGTTCTGATAAGATAAGGTATGCAAATCGGTGAAGCCATCTGAAAAATCAAATTCCTGATTGTCAATAGTTAATGAACGATACGAAGTTTTACCTTTTTCAGCAACCTCTTGGGGAAGTTGTTTTTTGTCGATACTTAAAAACCACCGCACACGTGCTTTTTTCAGTTGTAAAAAGCCGGACACAGTCAAGGGTGAAGCGTAATGTATCTTTATATCTTGCACATCTCCAAAAACATAAGTTAACATATCAAAGAAATGCGAACCGATGTTGGTGGTAATGCCCCCCGATTTTTCCATGTCCGCTTTCCATGAATAGAGATACCATGTTCCACGACCTGTAATATACGTTAGGTCAATATTATAGATCTTATCAGGTTGTTGGTCTATTAAAGATTTCAGCTCTATGATGGCGGGGTGCAAGCGCAACTGCAAAATATGGAAAATAGAGTTACCTGTTTCTGTCTCAATTTTCTCCAACCCTTCTAAATTCCAAGGATTTAAGACCAACGGTTTTTCACAAATGGCATGTGCGCCGTTCCTTAGCGCCATGCGGATGTGGGCGTCGTGCAAATAGTTGGGAGAGCAAATAGAAACATAGTCAATGTTAGCCGCTGAGTGTTCTCTGAAACAGCGGTACAGATGCCTGTCAAAACGTTCTGATTCAGTGAAAAAAGCCGCATCGGGAAAGTAGCTGTCAATAATCCCAACACTGTCCGATTTATCTAAAATAGCGGTAAGCCTGTTTCCGGTTTGCTGAATCGCCTTAAAATGGCGTGGGGCAATATATCCGGCAGCTCCAACAAGTGCAAAGTTCTTAACACGCATATTGTTCTATTGTATGCTCATTTTTAAAATGTTGATTTCAGCTTCTGTTAAAAAGCGGTATTTTCCTCTTGGTAAATCCTTTTTGGTTAGTCCGGCAAACACCACTCTATCTAATTTAACAATTTCATAACCAAGATATTCAAAAATACGGCGTACGATCCTGTTTTTTCCAGAATGTAGTGTAATACCAATTTCACGTTTAGTATCGCCGGTGTATGCAATTTCATCCACTTGTATCTCGCCGTCGGAAAGCTCGATGCCATTTGTAATTTTCTCAAAATCAGCAGTTGAAAGATTTTTCTCTAATTCCACGTAATAGATTTTTCTGATGCCGTGCTTTGGGTGGGTTAATTTCTTGGTCATTTCACCATCGTTGGTAAAGAGCAGCAAGCCGGTAGTATTCTTGTCTAACCTTCCCACCGGATAGATGCGCTCTTTGCAGGCGCCTTTCACCAATTCCATCACATCTTTCCGGTCGCGTTCATCATCGGTAGTGGTAATATAATCTTTGGGTTTGTTAAGCAGCAGATAAACAGGTTTTTCGCGTTGTAAAATGCGATCTCCGTAACGCACCTCATCGGTAGGCATCACTTTCATTCCCAATTCGGTAACAATTTGTCCATTCACTTCAATTGCGCCGGTTTGAATTAAAATATCGGCATCCCTTCTAGAACAGATTCCTGAATTGGAGATATATTTGTTGAGTCTTACGGGACCATATTTTTCATCATGTTCCAAAGACAATATCTTTTGTTTTTTTGGCGAAGTGCGTCCTTCTCTGCGTCTTATTTCTACTATTTCAGACAATATTTCCGATTCAGCGGTAACATCGCGGCGTTTGCGCGGGGCAGGGCGGGGCGAGGAATGAGAGGGGCGAGTGGTGCGACTTGTGGGGCGTGCCGGGCGTTCATTCTCCTCTTTTGGGCGGAAACGACGCTCAGCCCTTTCGGGATTTGGGCGGAAACTGCGCTCTTCTCTATTACTATCCTTGCGGAAACTGCGTTCTTTCCTATCGCCATCTGTGCGGAAACTGCGTTCACTTCTCTCACCTCTTGGGCGGCTTGGGCGCTCGTCTCTGTCTGTATAACTGCGACTTGGGCGTTCACTTCTCTCTCCTCTTGGGCGGCTTGGACGCTCGTCTCTATCTGTATAACTGCGACTTGGGCGTTCACTTCTC
>WQSU01000107.1 GCA_009787675.1 Lentimicrobiaceae bacterium | reverse complement strand
TCAACTGCTTAATAAATCTGATTACCAAAATGTCAAAGAACGTGATTGTATGTTATTGTTATTCAAGTAGATTAAACGCAACACGAGTGATTAGGAATTAAGAATTAGGAATTACGAATTACGAATTAGGAATTACGAATTACGAATTACGAATTAAACCTATACACCTTTAAACCTATACACCTTTAAACCTATACACCTTTAAACCTATACACCTTTAAACCTATACACCTTTAAACCTATACACCTTTAAACCTATAAACCTTTAAACCTATACACCTTTAAACCTATACACCTTTAAACCTATACACCTTTAAACCTATACACCTTTAAACCTATAAACCTATAAACCATTAACCATTAACCATTAACCATTATGATAAAATTAACCAACATCAATTTCGGGTATTCCAAGAAGCGTTTGCTTTTCGAAAATCTCACATTGGAATTGTCCCGCGGGCACATTTACGGGCTACTTGGCAAGAATGGCGCCGGCAAAACCACCCTCCTTAAACTAATTAGCGGACTGCGCTTTATTTCAAGCGGATCTGCTTTAGTATTGAATGTAAATCCTGCGTTACGTAAAACCAAAATGCTGCAGGAACTCTACTTTTTACCGGAAGAGATCTACACACCGGCGCTTAAAGTGGATGAGTTTATTAAAGCTTATGCCCCTTTTTACCCAAATTTTAACCATGCGCAATTTCAGGAGTATCTGAATGTTTTTGAAATTCCTTTCCACAATCAAAAAATTGACAAGATGTCGTTTGGAGAAAAAAAGAAGGTAATGATTGCCTTTGCGCTGGCATGCAACACCAAAGTGTTAATTATGGATGAACCCACCAATGCGTTAGACATTCCTTCCAAAGCCATTTTTAGAAAAGTGATGGCTTCGGTTGCCACCGACGACCGCATTGTGGTCATCTCTACTCACCAAGTGCGCGATTTGCACAGCTTAATCGACGCCATCATCATCCTTGATTCCGGTAAAGTTATTCTTAACGAAGGCGCCGAAACCATTACTGAAAAGTTGGCTTTTGAAGTTTTGGAAGACACTAAAGACGATGCACATATATTATATGAAGAAGATAATGTGCGTGGCAAATTGGTGGTGCGCGAAAACACCTTGAAAAAGGACACAAAGTTAGACATTGAACTGCTATTCAATGCCGTAATGCTGAACAAGCAGAAAATTCAACAAATTTTTAACCCTAAAAATTAAAACGTTATGAAAAAATATACCAACAAAATTTTAATTATTACGACTGCTTTAGTTTTAGTAGCATCCACCGTTTTCTTCTTTATTAAAGTATCTGAAATAAAAAAGAAGATAGCTGAAACCACTCAAGTACTTGTTGTTGGAACAATCCACGAGAGTCATGAGACAAATCCCAATTATTCCTATCAAGATATTATCAATATTTTGGGAACTTATAATCCTGAGGTGATTTGCGTGGAAATTCCACCTGCCATTTTTAGAAAAGAACTTCATCTCAAAGAGATGGTGTTAGCCTCTATTTATGGATTTGATCATAACATTAAAGTGTATCCCATAGGTTGGCAAATCAATGATAGGGATATTGAATCTGAACGAGAAGCCTATATGCTTACCGATGATTATATAACTAAAGAACAAATTGCAAAATCATTAATACAATCTAACAGGGTAATTCACAACTTCGTTGATGAATATGGCGATATGAAAGATATTCTTAACGAAAACAAAATGAGTTACGATTTTTTTAATGGATGGAATTATGATAACTATTTCTGTGAGTCAGACAAAATTTCAATAAGTGTTTTTGGAAATAGCTGCATAAATTATTTTTCTGAAACCCGTAATGCCGAAATGATGAAATTAATAAATCGTGTCATCAAAGAAAACAAAGGCAAACGGATTATGATCCTTACCGGATTAGAACACAAGCACTATTTTGATCAGGTATTATCATTACAAGACAATGTTTATGTATTGAAACTCAAAATGATATTACCATTGAAAAATATTCCTGCTACGAAAAATATGGCTGAATATTTAGAAAAGAATTCACCTAAAGGGTATTATGATAATACTTCAAATAATATTAATCAATAACAAAAAGAAAAGGAGGTTTAACATGAATTTAAAAAATATAAATCATTTATTTAGAGCATATTTTATCGAAAACAAAAAAATGTTGCTCATCTGTTGTGTCATTTCATTTGCTTTGGTAGCTTGGGGGTTTTCCACTAACACTGAACCTGAGATAGCGCCTTTCTTACCTTGGCTTATTCTAACTTGGATTGCCGGTACTTTTTTTCAATCTTCTTTAAAAAGAAACAATTGTACGCATTTCTTTAATTTGCCGGTTACATCATTAGAAAGGTTTCTTTATGCAACCACTCTAATCATTTTATTGGCAATCCTGTTTCAAGCGTTTTCTATTGCAGGCGCCTATACAGGGCGTTACCTAATTCGTCCGCTTTTGGGATATAGTATGGATTTTAGATTTAGCGTAATAGGGTGCATCGGATTAGATAAACTTTATGGAGTGTTGTTATGGGCTGCCGCGCTCGCTGCGCTTCTTTTCGGTTCAATCTATTATAAGAAAAATGCTTTTTGGAAAACATTAGGCACAGGATTAGGTTTTCTAATGATTCTGGCTGTATATCATTTAATATTATTATACTTTACATTTGGAAATGAACTCTTTAACGATCATAATATAAACCTGAACTATGAATTTATTGGTAATTACAAAGAGATTGTTTTATCAGCCATTACACTATTTTTCTTATCACTCACTTATTTACGCTTAAAAGAAACGGAGGTTTAACATGGATTTTAAAGAAACACAACCTATTTATATGCAGATTGCCGATTGGGCGTGTGAGCAGGTTTTGCTCAACAAATGGGCGCCTGACGATCGCGCGCCATCGGTGCGTGAGTTAGGCGCACTGTTAGAGGTAAACCCCAACACGGTAGTTCGTGCTTACGATTTTATGCAAACCAAAGAGATTCTTGTAAACAAGCGCGGCGTTGGTTTTTTCATAGCCCCCAACGCCGCCGACAAGATCCGCGAGTTTAGAAAAGAACGCTTTTTTGAAGAGGAACTGCCACTGATTATCAAGACAATGAAGTTGTTAGGAATTGGGGTGAAAGAGATTGAGAAACGATTTTAATTTTATATAAAAATCCGTAAATATCTTTTCATTAATAAATTAAAGCGTTGCAAATAAAATAGATGCAACGCTTTATTATTTTGAAAATTATTTTTTACAGAAAAAATGAAATTTTAATGATTTTGCCCTGCTTAGAGAAGGTGTATTCACAATAATATTAAAATAATTTCCTTTCTTTGCCCCATCTAAAACATCATAAATATGAAACAAAATTTAATCACCCGCTTTTCAAAGTATATTTCGTTTCCAACCACTTCTAATGAGGCTTCTGAAACATACCCCAGTACAAACGAACAGCTTGTTTTTGGAGATTTTTTGGTTGAAGAACTAAGACTTTTAGGCTTAAAAGAAGTAGAAAAAGATCAGTTTGGCTATGTTACTGCCACTTTGCCGGCGAATTGTGCAGAAAAAACACCCGTAATTGGGTTTATTGCACATTTTGATACTGCCCCCGATATGCCCGGCATTAACACACCAAATATCATTGAAAATTATGATGGGAATGATATTGTGTTGGATGCAACAACACAAACCATATTGTCTCCAAACGATTTTCCTGAGTTGGAAAACTATGTAGGGCAAACACTTTTAACTACCGATGGTAAAACATTATTGGGTGCAGACGACAAAGCCGGCATCGCCGAAATTATATGTGCTCTTGAATATTTTATTCAACATTCTGAAATTAAGCATGGCAAAATCAGAGTGGCTTTCACTCCCGATGAAGAGATTGGAAAAGGTGTACTCCACTTTGATGTTGCCAAATTTGGCTGCGACTTTGCTTACACACTCGACGGCGGCATGCTGGGCGAATTGGAATATGAAAACTTTAACGCCGCAGGCGCTACTATTACTATTCAGGGGAGAAACGTGCACCCCGGATATGCCAAAAACAAAATGGTCAATTCGCAACTCATTGCCATGGAATTTAACGCATTGCTTCCTGAATTTCAACGTCCACAATATACAGATGATTATGAAGGGTTTTACCTGTTAACAAAAATGGAAGGCACTGTAGAAAACAGCAAATTGAATTACATTATTCGAGACCATGACAAACACCTTTTTGAACAAAAAAAGGAATTTATACACAAAATCACTGATTTTTTGAATGAAAAACATGGAACAGGCAGGGTGAAGTGTGAAATAAAAGAGCAATATAAAAATATGCGTGAAATGGTAGAGCCTGTGTTTTATGTGGTAGAACGTGCCATAAAAGCGATGATGGCTGCCAATGTAACGCCGATCGTAAAACCCATTCGAGGTGGTACCGATGGCGCAAACCTTTCTTTCAAAGGTCTCCCCTGCCCTAACATTTTTGCCGGTGGACATAATTTTCACGGAAAATATGAATTTATTCCGGTAGAATCTATGGAGAAAGCAGTGCAAGTGATTGTAAATATTGCAAAGATTTAATATATTACAACTCTTCTGCTAATATTTCTCCACGCGGTTTGCGTATGGTGTATTTCGTAAATTTTTCATCCGATTCAAAGCCCTCTCCTGTATTAGTGGTACCATCTGCTTTAATCTGAGTAATTTCAACGTCAGAATAAATTCGTTTATTCTTTTGATCCCAGATAATTTTTTCAGTAAGAATAGATTCCTGCTTAACCAAGTCCACAATCACTACATGCTGATGTGCTTCCATTCGTTGTGTAAGTTCCTCGCTTATAGCATAATCTGCCGTAAGCACTGAATGTTTTTCTCCGTTTGTATAAGAAGAGACCTTAATGCCTTCCGGAAAATCGTAATAGGGATTATCGCCAAAATATTTGTTCATCAAAGGCGCATATAATGTAAAAGTGATCTCTCCATTTTCGCTCATAGTAATCTCAATATTTCGCGCCGATTCATCAGGAAATTTCCCCTCATATTCTAAAACGGTTACGGTTTTTGATTTGGAACTGCAGGAAGCCATGCACAATAACAATGCAAGATAATAAAAAATAGGAACTGTTTGTTTTATAGGATACAAGGTAGAAAAATTTGGCAAAAATATGTTTTTTTAATAATGAACAACAGAAAAGAAGTTTGCCAAAGAGGTTATTCCTTTAAACAACTTAATAATTGAGGGAGAATAAATAGAGACAGTATTAGATCAAAGTTTGGATAAAAATTCTATATTTGCGCACTTATAAAAAAATCACTATTCCTTAATATATAATTTTAAAAATCAGAACATTATGAAAAAAAATGTCATTATCATCGGCGCGGCAGGGCGCGACTTTCACAACTTTAACACCTACTTCCGCCACAATGCAAACTACAATGTAGTGGCTTTCACCGCTGAACAAATCCCCGGAATTGACGGAAGACCTTATCCAAAAGAATTAGCCGGAGAAGATTTATACCCAAGCGGTATTCCCATTTACAAAGAATCTGAACTTCCGGAATTGATTAAAAAATTTAAAGTGGATGAATGTGTTTTCGCTTACAGCGACAAACCTTACAACTACGTAATGAATATCAGCGCTATTGTAAATGCTGCAGGCGCTAATTTCGTTTTAATGGGACCAAAAGACACCCAGATCAAATCAACAAAACCGGTGATTGCCGTTGGCGCTACCCGTACAGGCTGCGGAAAATCGCAAACTTCCCGCAAAATCATAGAATATTTGGTGGCAATGGGTTTAAAAGTAGTGGCTGTGCGTCACCCCATGCCTTACGATCCCGATTTGAACAAACAAAAAGTGCAACGCTTTGCTTGTGTGGAAGACTTAAAAAAACACAACTGCACTATTGAAGAAATGGAAGAATATGAACCACACGTAGTTACAAAAAGAAATGTAATTTATGCAGGTGTAGATTATGAAGCTATTCTTCGCGAAGCTGAAAAAGATCCTGATGGTTGCGACATCGTGCTTTGGGACGGCGGAAACAACGACTTCCCATTCTTCCTTCCTGATTTATTTGTTGGTGTTGCCGACCCATTGCGTCCCGGCGCAGAAGTAAGCTACTATCCTGGTGAAGTAGTTGCTCGCATGGCTGACGTTATTGTTATCAACAAGATAGACTCTGCTTCTTTGGAAAACATCAATAAAGTACGTCAAAACTTGGCAAAAATCAACCCGAAAGCAAAAATTATTGACGCTGCTTCTATTTTAACGGTTGACAAACCTGAACTTATCAAAGGAAAACGCGTATTGGTAGTAGAAGATGGTCCAACATTAACACACGGTGAAATGAAAATTGGCGCAGGTACTGTTGCCGCCATGAAATATGGTGCATCCGATTTGATTGACCCAAGACCATTTACCGTAGGTTCATTAAAAGATACTTTCGCTACTTATCCCGAAATCGGCGTGCTACTTCCGGCTATGGGCTACGGCGATGCACAAATGAAAGACCTGGAAAAAACAATTGCCAACACGCCTTGCGATGCAGTGGTAATTGGTACCCCTATTGATCTTCCGCGTTTCTGCAAAATTAACCAACCGGTAGTAAAAGTAGGTTACGAATTACAAGAAATTGGAAAACCAACTTTAGAAGAAGTATTGGACGAATTTGTTAAAAAACACAATCTTAAGAAATAAGCATTGACTTTTTTAAGTATTCCTTTAATTTATTGGTTTGCGGGGCTCGCCTTGGTGTTGCCCCGCATTCCTGTTATTGGGAAGTGGTTCAACCTCATAAACACGGCAATACACGAATTGGGACACGCTTTAATGGCGTTGATTCTGGAAGGTAGCGTCAAAAAAATTGAGCTTTTTAATGATGCTTCCGGAGTTACCACCACTTCTACCAAAACAAAATTCGGAGGTTTTTTAGTCGCCTTAATAGGATACCCCTTTTCATCGCTCGTTTCTTATTTTATATTCTATTTGTTATCATTTGGATACGATAAGGGGTTTATTATTGCTATTTCTATACTTTTTATATTTATGTTATTGCTTTGGATACGAAATATTTACGGAGCAATATGGATGATCGCTTTTTGCACCCTGAATGGTTATCTCATCTATTTGAATAATGAAAAATATATTCAAATAGCAGCGCTCTTGTATGCCGTCTTTATCGCGGTAGATGCGCTGTTTTCAGCGTTAATAGTATTGTTTTTATCTATAAAACAGAAAGATAGCGCAGGGGATGCCACTTTGTTGAAGAAAATTACGGGTGTTCCGGCGTTAATTTGGGGATTGCTGTTTGCGGGAATTGCAGGTGTAGTGTTTTATGGGATTATTGAGGGATTGAAGCATTAACTCAGTCAAAAAAATACTTCTTCACAAACCTTGTTTTTTGCCCCTTGTTACCTAATTTATATGCAAATGCAGGTTTCCCGCCTTTGCTACTGAGAGATTTCGCTTTTGCTTTGGCATTAATGATGGTATTGTTAAAATTCGCATCCGAAGAAATTGCAGATAAGCTATTGTTTTCAAACTGGAAAAAGAAAAAATCTTTTTTTAACTCAAAATAGATATACAAAGTGTTTTTAGAACCTTTCTTCTCAATCACTATTCTTCCTGGAATCTCCTTATAAATGTTTCTTCCACCTGAAAAAATTAAAGGAAGATTTTTTTGCGACTCAAACGCAATGTTTTCCGGCGACCACATAAAATTCAATGTTGAAAATAGAAATTTTACATTCAATTTTTCAGGCAATTTTTCTAATTGTATTCCCGAGAATATCTCTTTTTTATATTTATCATAATCTTCCTGCCCCATTAAATTGATTAAAGATTGAGTAAAGTTCCTGTCTTCATCAGGATACACGTATTGTACATCTTTAAGATTTGTAAAATAGCCATTCATAATTTTCATTGCCTCATCGTTAAAGAAGAAATCAATAGCAGTAGTAAGGCGTATCACAGCCGAATCAATGCGCATATAATTGATCACTTGTCCATGCGTATTAAAGTCAACACGTCCCAATTTGGCGCCTATATCTATGGCGCCTTCACCAATGGAGATACAATCATTGTTATAAAGCGATATAATATTTCCGGGGATTTGAGGGTTTTTAAGTTTTTCTAAACTGGCTGCTTGAAAGGCTTTTTTGGCATTATTATATGTAATAAAACCCGAAGAGGTTATATATTCCGAATCGTTTATCTGATCTTTGGCGCCACCGAAACAAGTATAAATTCTGCCGGAAATA
>WQSU01000106.1 GCA_009787675.1 Lentimicrobiaceae bacterium | reverse complement strand
CGCAAAAGCATAGCATTAACCGCCGCCGCGTGCTCAGAAATACGCATTGTTTGTCATTTTGAGCGAAGCGAAAAATCGCAAACAATGCTTCTATAGAAATTCTTCTTCTGCCGCACCGCCCTCTTTCTCAATGTTAGTTAGATTGATTCAAACATTTCAACACACCGATCTATATCTCCGGCGCCCATGGTGAGCAGGACTTCCGGTTTGTTTTTTTGTATGTATGGTAAAAGTTCCTCTTTTTTAAGTAGTTTTTTATTTTCATTTTTTATGAGCGACAATAGAAAATGAGAGGTTATGCCTGCAATGGGCTGTTCTCTTGCAGGATAGATATCCAATAAAATAATCTCATCTAAAACATCTAACGCATGGGCGAACTCCTTAGCAAAATCTCGGGTTCTTGAATAAAGATGAGGTTGAAAAATGCCGGTGAGTTTCTTAGCAGGAAAACTTTTCTTCACCGCATCCAAAAATGCCCGAATCTCCTCAGGATGATGCGCATAGTCGTCAATATACACAAAATCATCACGTTGGATGCGAATGTCAAAACGACGTTTCACGCCTGAAAAACCGGCTATTTTTTCTTTAATATGTTCAAACAATTGGGCAATGTCGGCTTTCGGATTTTTCCACAAAGAAAATTCAAGAGTGGCGGCAAGGGCGGCAACGGCGTTGAGGGTGTTGTGGGTGCCGGGGAGGTTAGTGGTTAGTGATAAGTGATTAGTGGCTATGGGTAGGTGGTTTAGGGCTAAGGTGAAGGTGGTTTGGGTGGGGAAATGTTGAAGGTTGGTAATTTGGTAGTGAGATTGGGGAGAAAAGCCGTAGGTGATTTTGTGGGGGTGGGTGATTTGATGGGCAATTTGATCGTAAATGATTAAAGCGCCGTCGGGTTGTATTTGGTTGGCAAAGAGTTGGAAGGATTCTTTGAGATGTTGGTGGTCTCCATAAATATCCAAGTGGTCGGCATCCATGGAGGTGATTATTGCCACTTGCGGGTGTAGTGTCAAAAACGAACGGTCGAACTCATCCGCCTCCACCACCACTGTATTAAAGCCATTGTCACAAACAAAATTTGTCACAAAATTCTTTGCAATTCCCCCAATAAAAGCTAATATTCCCCCTTCTGGTTTCTGCTTTCTCCCTTCTGCTTCATCAGGAATGAGAGGTGAGGAATGAGAGGTGGTTGACATTTCATCACCAAGAATCTGCGTTACGGCTGCTGTTGTTGTTGTCTTGCCGTGTGTTCCTGCAATGGCTATGGTTGGGTAGTGGCTACAAATCATGCCCAAAACTTCTGAACGTTTTAGTATAGGCGTTTTTTGCTGTACAAAATATTGATATTCTTTATGTTCTTTAGGAACTGCTGGGGTGTAAATGACAACATCAACGCCTTCCGGTATTTGGTTTATTGCTTCCTCATAGTGAATTTGTGCACCGGCTGCCGTGAGTTGCGAAGTAATTTCCGTTGGGGTAAGGTCGTAGCCAAAAACCTGCTTGCCTTG
Organism: Lentimicrobiaceae bacterium; assembly: GCA_009787675.1. Taxonomy (GTDB): domain Bacteria; phylum Bacteroidota; class Bacteroidia; order Bacteroidales; family WCHB1-69; genus WRNX01. The sequence continues at coordinate 6,841 of WQSU01000106.1, read as the reverse complement.
TAGCAGGAAAAAGCGGGCTAAGGCGCTCATGCCAATGCCGCCAATACCCAAAAAGTAGATCGTATTTATTTTATCTAATGTCATCTTTTACAATTAGTTTTGCTGCATTTGTAGAAGCGCCGGCATCTCCCAAAATATGTCGCAGTTGCGTATAGTGGCGTTGCATCTCTTCTGTAAAATTTGTATCATATACTATTTTAGCCAACTCTTCTTTTAACTTTTTGGGGTTACAGTCTTGTTGAATCAGCTCGGTTACCGCAGGTTTATCTAAAATAAGATTTACCAATGAGATGTATTTCAAATGCTTACCTACTACCAAGCGGGCAATAAGATATGAGAGAAAGCTACCTTTGTAGCACACCACTTGCGGAACGTTCCACAAGGCGGTTTCCAGCGTGGCGGTACCTGAAGTAACCAGCGCTGCTTTGGCATGATGCAACAAGGCGTACGTGTTTCCTTCAACAAGCGTTATTTTTTTATTATGGATATGGGGTTGATACAATGAAACCGGCAACCATTTCACTTTCGACATGACAAATTGAAACTCAGGGAACTGCTCTGCCATTTGCACCATAACAGGCAGCATTTTTTTGAGTTCTTGCCTGCGACTTCCGGGCAAAACGGCAATCACGGGGCGGTCGTCCAAATGATGTTGGGTTTTAAAGGTCTCCCAATCCTCATCTGCCATTTTATCGTTGACTACATCCAGCAAAGGATGTCCTACGTAATGTACTTTATAATTGTATTTTGCGTAAAAATCTTGTTCAAAAGGCAAAATCGTAATCATGGTATCCACATCCCTTTTAATTTTATGTATGCGGTTCTTTTTCCATGCCCAAATTTGGGGAGAAACGTAATATACTACTCTAATATTCTGTTCTTTGGCAAACTCTGCGATGCGCAAATTGAAGCCCGGATAGTCGATAAGCACCACCACATCGGGTTCAAAAAGCAGCATATCTATTTTGCAAATGGCGATGTTGTTCAGGATGGTGCGCAAGTGGGTGGCAACTTCCCAAAACCCCATGAAAGCAAGTTCTTTATAATGCTTGGTGAGTTCGCCGCCCTGTGCCTCCATCAAATCGCCGCCCCAGCAGCGAAAATCGGCTTGAGGGTCTTGATCTTTAATAGCTTGCATCAAATACGAACCTAACAAGTCGCCGGACGCTTCACCTGCTATAATGTAGTACTTCATTTTTTAGGATTGAGGGGCAATAAAATAATTATGACTTTCTTGTAAAAACAACACTCGCCACCGCGATTTAACAGAAAACCAGATCACTTCCAACAATAAAAAGATCAACCCTAAAACTAAGGGATACTGATATTTACTGTCATATCGGGAGAAGGTGATTTCTTGCAAGTCCACTTTATTCATGCTGTTAATCTTCTCTAAAATGGTTTCAAAGCCCATGTTAGCATTAGAAGCGTGCACATAAATGCCGCCACCTGCAGCCGCAATCTCTTTCAAAACTTCTTCGTTTAAGCGGGTAATGACCGTGTTGCCCTCCAAATCCTTTTTAAAACTGTTGTTTCTGCCGTCGGGGATGGGGGCGCCGCGCAAATCGCCAATTCCGATAGTGTGCAGGGTAATACCCAACTTGCGCACTTGCGCAGCCACTTCAACCGCTTCGGGGAAATGGTCTTCCCCGTCAGATACCACCAATATGACTTTAGAGTTGAGTTGGGAAAGTTTGCTCAAATCCTGATTTTCGCCTTTAATTTCGGGCAGCATTGAAACAGCAGCCAAATCTATTGCCGAGGCGATGTCGGTGCCTTGCTCATTCATCAATTTCGGGCTTACATAATTCACAAACATTTTAGCAGCTGCATAGTCGCTCGTAATGGGCAGTTGTACAAACGATTTTCCTGCAAAAACCACCAACCCGATTCTGTCTCCCTTGAGTTGGTCAATGAAGCGGGAAAGTGCAATTTTGGAGGCTTCCAAGCGGTTGGGCTGAATATCCTCCGCCAGCATACTGTTGGAAATATCCATCGCAATCATGATATCCACACCTTTGCGCATTCCTTTCTCCAATGCACTGCCCACCTGAGGGTTTGCTAATGCAACAATAAAACAAGCCAACGCCACCATAAGCAACGAAATTTTTACTACTTGCATGGAAAAAGAACGCAAGGGCATCAAGCGGTTCAGCAAGGTCTCTTCACCAAATTGGCGCCAGCGTTTTTTAGCAGCGTAAAGTATTAAAAGATAGCCTAAAACAAACAACGGAATGAGAATCAATCCGTATAAATAATTTTCGTTTTCAAACCTGAACATAATTCGTTATGGTAAATAGTTACGATAGTTTCCTTTATTTTTAACAAGTTCCCTTACTAACGTTGAAGACACATGGGATAGTGTGGGCGGAGCAATAAAAAAAACCGTTTCTAAGCCAAAAAGTTCTTTATTGGCTTGCGCTAAATCGTTTTCATATTGAAAATCAGCGTTATTTCTTATACCCCGAATCAAATAATGCGCTTCATTTTTTTCACAAAACGTGCCGGTTAATCCTGTGTAGGTTTCAATAACAATTTTATCATTGGTAAGGAATGCATTGTTAATCATATTAACTCTCTCTTCTAAAGAAAAAAGCGGCGCTTTCTCTTCGTTCACCCCAATGGCGATAATAACTTTATCGAAAAAGGGCAAAGCTCTGTTCACAATATCCTGATGACCAATTGTAAACGGATCAAAACTTCCGGCAAAAACGGCTATTGTAGTCATGACTATTCTCTAATTACAGTAAAATTATAATCATCAATAAATTTCACCAAACGTGAAGGCTTATATTCAATAGAATATGCGTATTCTTGTGGAACAACATAATCTACTTGCTCAATAATTTCCTGAGTAATTTCCGAGAAGAGCACGGGTGTATTTTCTCCTGAAGCGTTGGCAGAAGTGGAAACGATGGGGCAATTCAGTGCTTTTATCAGTTTCTTACAAAATGGATTTGTTGTAATTCTAATCGCTATAGTTCCGTCGGGATGAATAAGTTGTTTTGGTAAATTTTGCGCCGTAGGATAAATATAAGTAGTTGGGCGGTAGGTGTGTGTAATCAAATCCCAGGCAATCAACGGAACCTTTGCCACATATAGTGGAAGCCTGTCAGAAGTGTCCAATAAAATAATCATGCTTTTGCTTTCTTGCCGCTGTTTGATAGCATAAATTTTCTTTATAGCTTCTTCATTTGTAGCATCGCAACCAATTCCCCACACAGTATCGGTGGGATACAATAGAATTTTGCCTTGCAGTAGGAGGTCTTTACATTTTAAAATTTCCTGTTCCATAGAGGGAAAAATAATGGGGGCGAAAGTACATAAAGTTTTTTTGTATTGTTAATATTATAAACCCTTCACTGCTGATTTCTTCTCCACTTATTCCTTGAAAAAGAAATGTGGAGGGCATAAGGTATCAAATAAAAAGAACAAGGTTCAAAAATCAAACATCTCATCCTTATTCACAACTCAAACCTTTCAACCTCTTAATCACTTCCGTTGGATTCTCTGCTCCAAACACTGTGTTTCCTGCCACGAGAATATCTACGCCAACATCCACAAGGGTGGGTGCGTTGTCTAAATCCACGCCGCCGTCAACTTCAATGAGGGCGTTAGATTGGTGTTTGTCTATCAGCTTTCTAAGTTCTTTTGCGCGTTTAATGCTGTTGGATATGAAACGTTGACCGCCAAAACCGGGGTTTACGGACATCAGCAAAACAAAATCAACATCATTAATGATATCTTCTAAAAAAGAAACCGGCGTATGCGGGTTAATGGCAACGCCTGCCAACATATCCAAGTCTTTAATTTGGTGGATAGTACGATGTAAATGTGGGCAAGTTTCCCAATGCACAGAAAGGCAATCGGCGCCGGCATTTTTAAAATCGGTGATAAAACGTTCCGGCTTCTCAATCATTAAATGCACATCTAACGGCTTTTGCGCCACACGTTTAATGGCGCGAATGACCGGCATTCCGAAAGTGATGTTGGGCACAAAATGTCCATCCATAATATCCAAATGGATCCAGTCGGCTTGCGATTTATTCAACATTTTAATCTCTTTCTCCAAGTTCACAAAATCGGATGAAAGCAAAGATGGGGCAATTATTGGGTTCATAATTATCTTAATTAAAGTTTATTACAGTTTTAATGGCAGTGTCGCCGGTGAGTTTTCCAAAGGTTTCGTCTGCAATCATCATGGCAGGGGCTAACGAGCAGCAGCCCAAGCAGGAAACGGCTTCCAGGGTGTATTTGCCGTCTTCTGTAGTGTCTCCGTCTTTAATATGCAAATGCTCGGATAGCGCATTCATCACAGCGTTTGCATTTTGCACATGGCAGGCAGTTCCTTTACACACTTTTATCGAATATTTCCCTGAGGGTTTCAGTTTAAATTGCGCGTAGAACGTGGCAACAGCGTATAATTCACTCAAAGAATAGTTTAGCTCTTTCTCCACGCATTGCAACGCACTCTTTGGTAAATAAGAATAAACGGCTTGAATTTCTTGCAATAGTGTAATCAAGCCGCCTTTTTTGCCCTTATACTTGGGGATAATATTCTCAATCAGAGAGAGATCAATATTTGGTGTTAAAGTAGTGGGAGTTTGAGAAATTCGTTGTATGCGCATAATAAATAGATTTAATATTGCCGTTGACTTCAGCCAATGGAGCAAAAAGATTTGCAAAGAAACAGTTTTTTTCTTTTCAAAATAAAATATATTTTCGCGGCTCGAAAAACAGTGGAAAGATTTGTTATGCTTGCAACCACTCGAAAAAATGCTAAACCATGGTTCCCATTGTTTTTCCGTAACTTGTTAATTATTTTAAAAACATATTGTTATGAGTTATTTATTTACATCAGAATCAGTTTCGGAAGGACATCCGGATAAAGTAAGCGATCAAATTTCAGACGCATTGTTAGATGCATTCTTAGCACAAGACCCCAACTCGAAAGTTGCTTGTGAAACGTTGGTAACCACCGGCTTCGTTGTTTGTGCCGGCGAAGTGAAAACATCTGGCTATGTGTCTGTTGATGATGTGGCACGCAGGGTAATTAAAAGAATTGGCTACGATAAAAGCGATTATCAGTTTGATTACAAGTCGTGTGCAGTGCTTTCTGCCATACACAGTCAATCCTCCGACATTAATCAGGGGGTGGAACGTGCCAACGCCGAAGAGCAGGGCGCCGGCGACCAAGGGATGATGTTTGGCTATGCCTGTAAGGATATGGAAAACCTAATGCCCATTTCTTCAGAACTGGCTCACATCATTTTACAGGAGTTAGCAGACATTCGCCGCGAGGGCAAACAGATGACCTATTTGAGACCCGATGCCAAATCACAAGTTACCATACAGTTTAGTGATACCGGCAGACCGGAGCGCATTGACGCCATCGTGGTTTCTACCCAGCATGATGATTTTGACGCAGATGAAACCGCCATGTTAGCAAAAATCAAAAAAGATGTTCAGGAAATTTTGCTACCGCGAGTTATTGCCACCTGTCCACCCAACATTCAAGAACTGTTTCAACACAACTATACGCTTCATGTGAACCCCACCGGCAAGTTCGTCATTGGCGGACCACATGGCGACACCGGTTTAACCGGACGCAAAATTATTGTGGATACCTACGGTGGCAAAGGTGCCCACGGCGGTGGCGCATTCTCAGGAAAAGACTCTTCAAAAGTGGATCGATCAGCAGCTTATGCGGCACGACATATTGCAAAAAACATGGTAGCCGCCGGCATCTGCGACGAAATTCTGGTGCAAGTGGCTTATGCTATAGGCGTAGCAAAACCTGTTGGCATTTACGTAAATACAAATGGCTCAGCCCACGTGAATTTACACGACGGAGAGATTGCCCAAAAGATAGAAGCCATTTTCGACATGCGCCCCTACGCCATCGTGCAACGCTTCCAATTGAAAAACCCAATTTTTGAAGTTACTGCCTCCTACGGACATTTTGGCAGAGATTTCTACGAAAAAGAAGTGGAAGTATTTTATAATGATAAAGATACCTACACAAAAATGGTGGATGGCGAGGTGAAAATATTTAAAAACGTGTCGTTTTTTGGTTGGGAAAAATTGGATTATGTGGAACGGGTAAAAGAGGCGTTTGGGTTTTAAAACAAGATAAAAAAATCATTTTTAAGTTAAAAATCAGATATTCTACACATAGAAGTTTGCACCTGAAATCTTTTATTACCGCACATTCTCACTCAAAGAATAGATCAAATGATTGCTCTTATAAGTTGATATCGTGCATTTTAGCGGAGTGATTTCGCCTGTTTTGCTGGAATTCCACAAGAAGATTTTTACATCATATTTTGCCAATCTTTTTGAGTCTTTAACCAAACCTTCATAACGCCACGGAAGAAAAATGCGATGTATTTCACCCGTTTGTATATTAAAATCGGTTGGTTTTACACACCGCCAGTCAATAATACTTCCTTTGTAGGAGGTTTGTAAAACAAGAGCATAATCATCCGTGCAGTCGTTGCATTGGTAATCTAATGTCAGCAAAATTTTGGTAAAACGGGATGGACATATTTTAGATAAGTTACATTCTTTAAGTGAAATAAATTCCTTGTCAGCAGCAACAGGAGCATCCCATTCCAACTCTTCCGTATTGATTTTTTCCATTCCTTCCACCACTGCTCCCGTTTTTGCAAATACATATATTTCGGAGGTAAAAGCAGGGATATATTCTACTAAAGCAGGGTAAAACAGTTTTACTATTTCTACTTGCTGGTCTGTTAAGCCCGCAATTACTAAATAGTTACTTTGAAGGAGCTCTACTTCTTGCATGAAAGAAGAACCATTCCAGGGCACACCAAAACTA
>WQSU01000105.1 GCA_009787675.1 Lentimicrobiaceae bacterium | reverse complement strand
TTTATGGGAAAAAGGCAGAAAGCAGAAGGCAGAAGACAAACTACAGAAGGAGAACTGGTGATTGATGTGCGGCAATTGGTTACAGGAAGTTATATTTTAGAAATTGTATCAAAAGAAAAGAAACTTTATAAGAAATTCATTAAGTTATGATTACACTGCCAACCTATCCTTATTCCCTAAACGACATTCAAGCGCGCATTGAGACGATTAATCAACAACCGTTAGAAAGTTTTGCATCTGACAAAGAGGCAATTCGCTTTGCATTACATTGTATTGATTTAACCACTTTAGAGGGAAACGATACTACAAAGAAGATAGAAATACTGTGTGGCAATGCGATTCAGTATGAAACGGCAGCCGTTTGTGTTTATCCTGTTTTTGTAAAGCAGGTTAAACTGTGGTTGCAAAACAGTTCCATCAAAGTGGCTTCGGTGGCAGGCGCATTTCCCGCTGGGCAATCTCCCATTGAAATTAAGGTTGAAGAAGTGAAATACGCTGTAGCACAAGGTGCTGATGAGATTGATATGGTGATTTCAAGAGGTTTGTTTTTAGAAGAAAAATATGAAACGGTCTTTGAAGAAATTGTTGCCATAAAAAAAGCATGCCAACAAGCACATTTAAAAGTAATATTAGAAACGGGAGAACTGATTGAGCCGGATCTGATTTACAAAGCCTCCATTCTATCCATGCAGGCGGGCGCCGATTTCATCAAAACCTCCACAGGAAAGATTCCCATTAATGCCACCCCAGAAGCTTTTTTAGTTATGTTAGATGCTATTTTTCAATTTAATAATGAAGGAAATAGAACCATTGGAATAAAGCCTGCAGGGGGAATCACAGATGTAAATACAACTTTACTTTATCTTAAATTATTAAAAAAAACGCTAAATGTCAATTGGTTATCAAATAAATATTTTAGAATTGGAGCCAGTCGCTTGGCTTTGCAACTCTATAATTTTATTGAAAATTAGAAAAAAAAATAAAATATTAATTGTAAATCAAATAAATGTATATTTTTGCAGCCGTTTATTTTATCAAACATTGTTTAACTTATAAAATTTAAAATCATGACAAAAGCAGAAATCGTTTCCGAAATTTCCAACAAAACAGGACTTGAAAAACAAGCTGTTCAAACGATTGTTGAAACCTTTATGACCTCTGTAAAAGGTGCGTTAGCCAAAAATGACAACGTTTATTTAAGAGGATTCGGTAGTTTCATCGTAAAACAAAGAGCTCAAAAAACTGCTCGCAACATTTCGAAGAAAACTACTATTATTATTCCGGCGCACAATATTCCCGCATTCAAACCATGCAAAACATTTGTAACCGCTGTTAAAAAAATTAAATAAACTATTAAAACTCAATTATTATGCCGAGTGGTAAAAAAAGAAAAAGACACAAGATGTCGACCCACAAGAGGAAAAAACGTCTAAGAAAGAATAGACATAAGAAGAAATAGTTTTTTTCTTTAAACCTTATCATGAAAACTAAATATTGTGTTTAAGGCACTTTATTTAGTTTTCTTTTTTTATAAAAGAATGAATACTGAAGAAACTCAAAACATCTCAAAAGAATTAGTAATCACTTCTCGCGAAACAGAAGTACAGATTGCTTTGTTGGAAGACAAGAAACTCATGGAAATCCACCGCGAAAAAAAAACAGACGAATGCGCAGTGGGCGATATCTATTTTGGAAGAGTAAAGAAAATAATTCCCGGCTTGAACGCCGCATTTGTGAACATCTGTGATGAAAAAGATGCCTTTTTGCATTACTTAGATTTAGGATTTCACGCGCGTTCACTTAATGAATTTGTAAATCAAGTAATTAACAGCCGAAAGAAAAGCATTGGCAATATCAAATTAGAACCGGAAGTGGAAAAGTCCGGAAAAATTGGCAATATCATTCAAGCGGGACAATCTATTTTGGTTCAAATAGCGAAAGAGCCGATATCAACAAAAGGGGCAAGGCTCACCTCCGAAATCTCTTTAGCGGGACGTTTTTTGGTGCTGGTTCCTTTTATGGACAAAATCAGCATATCCCAAAAAATAAAGAATAGTGAAGAACGCAATCGCCTCAAAGGCATTGTGCAATCCATTCGTCCTAAGCGATTTGGAATAATAATAAGAACTGTTGCACAAGGCAAAAACAAAGAAGAATTGTTAGCCGATTTTGAATTGCTGTTAGAAAAATGGAAATCAATCATAGCTAACCTGCCTCATGTAAAAGCGCCTGTTAAAGTAGCTTCGGAAGAAGACAAGATCACCTCTATCATTCGTGATGTTGTAAACGAATCTTTCGACGCTGTACACGTGGACAATAAAGAACTATATCAGGAAATAAAGTCCTATCTTGCCGCTTTCATCCCTGAAAAGAAAGATATTGTAAAGCTCTACAAAGGGCAAAAGCCGTTGTATGAAGAAATGAACATTGCTTTACAAATAAAAAGTTCATTTGGAAAGGTAGTGATCTTAAAACATGGTGTTTACCTCGTTATTGAACACACTGAAGCCATGCACGTAATTGATGTGAACAGCGGCAACCGGCTCAAGACGGGCACTTCGGAAGAAAACGCTTTGCGTGTGAACTTGGAGGCGGCTGTGGAAATTGCACGCCAAATCCGGCTTCGCGATATGGGCGGCATCATCACCATAGATTTCATTGACCTTGCCAAAACAGCAAATAGAACATTGTTATACCGAACGCTACAAGAGCTCATGAAGAACGACAAAGCCAAACACACCATTTTGCCGGTGAACAAGTTTGGAGTAGTTCAAATTACACGGCAGCGTGTGCGGGCAACCACGGTAATTGAAACCTCAGAACTTTGCCCTGCCTGTAATGGCACCGGAAAAATAAAATCCGCCTTGCTCATTCAAGAAGAAATAGAAAACATGATTGAGTATCTGGTAGGCAAGCAACTCGAAAAAAACTTTACCTTAACGGTTCACCCCTTTATCTATGCCTACTTTACCAAGGGATTATTCTCAAAACGCTGGAAATGGTTTTTACGTTTTCACTGTTGGGTGCACATTGTACCCAAATCAACCTATTCAGTTATGGAATTTAAGTTTTACAACAAAAACAATGATTTGATTGTGTTTGGGTATGAGGGGTAAAACAGAAACCCCACTGCTCATATCTCTAAGGTTTATGCTGGATAGAAAAACGACTTGATTACTTATCTGTGTTCAGAAACAACTGTCTGTCCCACCACACACTCCATACACCGTTTCTTTTCACAATACTCATGATGCAACTCTAACACCCCTTGCGAATGTCCTGCGTGTTGGGCGCAAAATCCTAACTGTTGGTATTTTTTTGTAATATGGTTTTCTTCAAATGGTAATGTCTCAAGTAATTGTATGCTGTATTCTTGATGCTTTTCATTGCCCATAAAAGTTCCGTAGGCGTAAAGGAAAGGTACTAACGCATTGATGAGAAGCAAGTGAAAACTGCTCTCTCCCATGATTTTCTCTTTCTCACGACTGACTTTTCCAAAGTAGTAATGGGTTTTCCAATAATCGTTGGGTTTGTTTACGAATATATTGTGTAAAGAGGAGAGTTTGTTGGGAGTGGTTACTTTTGCGAACAGATCGTGGTGGTAAAAAATCACTTCGCCCAACTGCGCCAAACGGATACACGGGAAATTGTGAGGGCGCAACCGCAATAAATTCCAACACTTCACCTCAATGGGAACGAGCCGATATTTGGCTCTGAGGTAGAGAAATTCGTTTTGTAATGACTGATAGTAAGGATCTTCCAATTCTTCCTCCAACATGCCGGCTTGCCCGAAAATTAACGCGGCTACCTGCAAATGGGAGTCTGCATGTTTCTTTAGTATTTTGTATGGCAAGGCTTTACCAAGCAGCTCAAAGGCTGGAGCATTGGTTTTAAAACCAAAACTTTGGCAAAGAATAAAAAAGAGTGTTTGCTCCCAATCGGACGAAAAAGTGCGTAAGATATCTAAAATATGGGTTTGCTTTCGGGTGAGCCTATCAAAGGATAATCTTGTGAGAAAAGATTTGATGCTTAAGGGTTCTAACACATTGATATAAGCTTCGCAAGGGTGGGGGAGGGGCGCTTCCATCAACTGATTGTACCTTAACAAGAGTTGTGGCGACAGCAACTTTTGCAATTCCAAAGTGGGCAATGGGATGTTTTGTGTAGTGAAAACTTCGCAGTCGTGTTCATATACCACGTGCAGAATCACTGAATTGTACTTTGCATCATGTTGATGTTCATGCTTGTACCAATCGGAAGAACGCACATGAATCTCTATGTTTCCCGCCCAGGTAATGTCATCAATTTTGATAATTGCCTGTTTAAAGTCAGGTCCGGCGTCCTGATGTGGAAACCCTTGATTAATAATTGAAACTGTTTGTTTGTGAACCGTTTTTAAACTCTCTTTGGTAAACCATTGGTTCTTCCAAATGCAGTGCAATAGCTTTTCTGAGATCATAATGAGTTGGTTTAGAGTAATAATAGTTTTTTTTTGCAAGCCTGCAAATATATATATGAAAAATACGTTTGTCAAGTGTTTATCTCATTTTTTATGAAAAAAATCTTTGCAATTACAATTTCTTTTTTGCTTTTCGGAATTGCTTTTTCGCAACCTATTGATACAGCAAGGTTTAGATTGGATTTTACGCCGAAACTTCAAAACTTCCAAAAAATAACGGAACCTGCCCGTATTCCCGAAATAACACATGAACCTGTAAACTTTGAGTACGAGATTGTTCCACAATCTATTGATCTTACTTTCTCGCCTACACAACTCAAACCCGTAAAACTATCCGGAGAGGTGATGAAAAAACTCTACCGGAATTTTTTAAAAATAGGATTTGGCTACCCCATTACCCCATTAGGAGAACTTTGCATCCATAATTTTGATAATACCAAGTTTTCTTATGGGCTGAATGTCAATCATATATCAGGTTGGGCGCCTCCCATTGGAAAAACTATGAAAAATTATGCTTACGCCCCTTTCAGCGATACACGCGTGTTGCTGTTCTTACATAGTTTTTTTAAAAATCAAACTCTTTACTCATCCATAGGATATAATCATGAAGTAGCGCATTTATATGGTTTTAGCAAAGAACTTGGTTTTGATTCCTTATATTATGACAAATCTTCTAGGGATTCTTTGAAGAATAATTTCCATCATCTGCACGCTGAAGTTGGGCTGCGCTCAAACTTTGTTCAGGAAGACGCCAAGTTGAAACAGGATGTGCGTTTGAACTACGATTTTCTTTATACCTATAGAAAAGATATGGAAAATAGAGTTGGAATAGCCTCTGTTTTTGCTTATGACTTTAATTTTAAAAAACTAAATGGTTTTTTGCGTCCGCAGGTTGATTTTAACTTGGATTATTATGTTAATAATTGGTATAATGAAACACAAGCAATCAGCACTACCTTCAATAGTTTTAAAATGGAATTTGTACCCTCTGTTAAATTTACCGTAAAAGAGTACCATATTAGACTGGGACTGGGGCTTCCCATCATTAACAGCTTGGATGCCAATATGCATGGGAATGCGAAGTGTCCTGTATATCCGGTCGCGGAGTTGCAATTAGGTATCGTTCCGGGAATTTTGAGCATTTATGCCGGCATCGACGGAAATACTAAATACAATTTACTTAAAGATCTGCTGTATGAGAATCCTTTCGTAAAACCAGGCTTGGATTCTCTCAGGTTTACAAAAACGCAATTTAGTGTGTTTGGAGGCGTTAAAGGGAATTTAGTGAAGAAAATGAACTACCATATTTCCGCCCGTTACGCCCACACTAAAGATATGGCATTCTTTTTTATAGATACTACTTCTTTGCTCAAAAACCAGTTTAATGTAGTCTATTCCGATGTGAATTTACTGAATGTTTGCGCCAACTTAAATTGGCAAGTAGTGGACCGGTTGTATCTGAATTTGGAAGCCAATTACTGGGGCTATTTTAACCTAAAAACAATAGAAAAACCTTGGTACAAGCCCGCTTGGGAAGTTGCTTTTTCAGGAAAATATTACTTAAAAGAGAAATTTATTTTCGATCTGAATATGAAACTAGGCTTTTCAAGTTATGCTTATGTACCTACTTTGAATTATGAAAAAAATATTATCTATACCATTGAATCCATGAAACCCATATTGAACTTCGGAGTGGGTTTTGAGTATTTGGTAACGAAACGTTTTTCTTGTTTTGCAATGGTGAATAATATTGGATTTCAGCATTTTTCAAAATATTTCGATTTTAAAAATATTGGATTTAATGCCATCATTGGCATTACCTATTCCTTTGGAGATGAGAGCCTTAGGAAGGGAAAGAAATAATGTTGACTCTTAAATCAACTTTTTTCTATATTTGCACCGAATTTATTTCTACTTTTTATGCAAATCATAATAAAAGAAAATGTCCGAATTTATGACAGATTTTTGATTTTTTATGATTTTACTCCAAAAAAAGTGTGTGATTTTATGATACTCCACTATTTTACTCCATAAATGGTTTGCATAAAGAAACTACAAAAAACTTCCAAAAAAAACTAAATTTAAGTTATATACATAAAAAATAGTTATGATTTTTATACAAAACAGTCTTCCATTTTTATAAATCAAAAAAAAATATTTTATGAAAAATTTATTAAAACTTGCAGTATTTCTGCTCATTTTTTCCGGTGTTGCCTCTACTTGCAACCCAGAACCTGATAAAGAGTATCCGCAAAATATCTCTTTTACGGAATACTCCCTGGCTGAAACCTCTTGCCAATGGGTGAACCTGCCCTACGATGACAAGGTTTTGATGATTAACAGTAATGAAGAATTGGAAAACTACATTTCTTGTGCAGAGGATAGTTACCCCAAAATTGATTTTTCTAAACACACTTTGTTGTTGGCAAGTGGAATATGTAAATCCGGAATATCCAATAGTGTTGCAGAAAAGCTAAAGCAACTCGAACTCAAACACTATGAATTGGAAATTGCATTAATACCCAATATGCTGGCAGTAGAAACCCCTTGGAAAGTGACAATTATTATTGACAAAATTGATGCAAATAGTATGATTGATTTAAAAACTTACTTTAAAAACATGTAATATTTATGGGAAAGTTACTAATGATAATCTTAATCATGTTTTGCAATTACGTGATAACAACAGCGCAAACTACATCAAAAATTGATGAGAGCCTGCAATATGAAATTATGCGACACGAAAGAAGTGAGAAATTGCGAATAAATATCCTCCTTAATGAACAGTATGACGAAACTGAAATGCGAAACAAAACGCAATACATCCAAAACAAAGAAGCAAAACGCTCCTTTATGGTAAACGAATTGAAGTATTTTTCGCAAGCAACACAGAAAAATCTCATAAGTTTTCTTACCCATAGGGAGGCAATATCCGCAGTTTCTGACATACAATCGTTATGGATAGTAAAAATGATAACTTGTTGTGCAAGCATTGAAACCATTGAGACATTGTCTGCTCATCCTGATATTTTAATAATAGGATGGGATAATGAACAATTCATGCTACCGGAAGAATAGAAACCAACTGCGGCATATCCAACTAGAGAACTTCCATACAATGTTACAAAGGTACAGGCAAATGTTGTATGGGCACTTGGATACACCGGAGAAAACATTATAGTGGCAATAATTGATACCGGTGTAAATTATAACCACGATGAGTTGGCAGGCAACATGTGGACACATCCAACTTACCCATATCATGGATGGAATTTTGTTTCAAACAATAACAATCCCATGGATGACAACGGAAATGGGACACACTGTGCAGGAACTGTTGCAGGGCAAGGTGCCTCCGGTTCACAGACAGGTATGGCGCCCAATGCAAAAATTATGGTTGTTAAGGTATGGAATTCTTTAGGTAGTGGCACTTCAAGCCAAATGTGTTCAGGTATCCAATTTGCAGCAGATAATGGCGCACATGTTATTAGTATGTCTGGTGGTATTTTTGAAGGTGGCAAAGAAGCCGAAAAAATTCTATTTAGAAACACAATGATTATTTAAGCTCAAAACCGATACAATGATAGACCTTACCCAAATCAGAGATTGGTACGATGAAATCTACACCCTCAACGCAAAGTATTCACTCTCAGAAACCTACTATCAACTTGAACAATTTGAAGAAGGCTTTCATACGTTGGCATTAATTCCTGAAAAGTATAAATTAACTGAAAGTGAAACGATAGAGTACAACAATTATGTTTCTTTATACTGTTTCAAAAATAGCATCAGAGAAAGCGGCAGAACCATTGCAGAACTTAATGAAGCAGAAATTAACCAAATGATTTCCTTTGCAGTAGCCTCTCGCGGATTATCCTCCTCAATAGC